>JAGXTA010000059.1 GCA_018333535.1 Deltaproteobacteria bacterium
AGGCCGGCAGTGGAAACGATTGCAACGCGTCGACGGCTTAGCGGCGGGCCCTCCATCCAGGGTTGGTTTTTGAAGTTTGGGCATTCAAGCCCAGCAATAAGCGATCGCATCGGTTCAGGAATCCGATCAAGACGGGCCATGGTATGATCTCCTTAAGGTTTCATTTGATTTCGAATTTTTGGGGCGATTACGAGATGTGTTTTTGGCGCCGAACACTTAAACAATAACATGGTAACTATTCGAATGCAATCCAAATATTTGGAATTAGTACGATTCTATCCATCTTTTCGGTCCCATGAACTTCGGGTTCCGTGTTATTCTGGAAAAGGAGTATGAATCTGTTATAATAAATTTCCTTTTCACTTTCCCCCTCCCCTTTATACCCTCCCGTTGAGGGAGGGGAGAATTGAGTGACGAATAAAACCGGGGATCATCATGCGGAAGCAAATACTCAAAGGAATTGCCCACCTCTCTCTTCGTCACCACCGGAAGATCCTTCTCATCTTCATCGGCCTCTTTGCGATGGCCTTTCTTCTCACCGGAAGGCTCAGGTTCGATCCTGACTTTCTGAAACTCTTTCCTGCCGAGAAGGGTCCGATCAAACTCTATATGGAGAATCTGAAGGAGGCCGGGACATTCGATCTCCTCTTTATCCTCCTGGAGAAGGAAAAGGGAGTTGAAGCCCACCACTTCATCGATTCTGGCATGAGGATGGCAGAAGGATTAAAAAGGCTGGAGGTCAATGGGAAAGGGGCTTTTAAAAATGTCCGTTACCAGAAAGTGGAGGCAGAAGATCTGGAAAAGGCCATGCCGGCATTCTCGCTCTTTCTCACCCATCTCCATCTCTTCCTTGATGAAGGGGATATCCCGAGATTGAAGGAGAAGTGGACAGAATCAGAGATCGCGAAACAGGTTCGGAAGAACAAGAGGGTTTTGATCAGCCAGGCCTCCTTTGCGATGAAGGATTTGATCCGGGTCGATCCTTTTGAAATGCGGTGGCTCTTCATGGAGAAGTGGAGGGCAGGGATGAAGGGCATGGAGTTCGATGAGTCGAGCAATCTCTTTCTCTCGAAAGACGGAAATACCCTTTTAATCATCACAGAACCTCTGCGACCCGCTACCGATCTTCCTTTCTCCAGTGCTCTGATGGAGAGACTGAAAGAATTCGTATCCTCGGCCCATACGGAAGAGACCAAAGGCATAAAGGTCTCCTTTACCGGCGCCCATCCCATTGCCACTGCCGAGGCAAAGACCCTTCGGTTCGATATGCAGAGCTCCCTCATCACTTCCCTCATCCTCGTCCTCCTTCTCTTCCTCTTTGTCTACCGGAGGTGGATCACTCTCCTCTTTGTCGGTCTTCCCCTTTTTGGGGGAATCCAGTTGACGATGGGGATCGCTTCCCTGACCCTGGGAAGTTTGAATATTCTAACGAGCGCCTTTGCTGCGATCCTGGTCGGCCTGGGGATTGACTTCGCCCTCCATCTCTATGACCGGTACCAGCAGGAGAGGGCGGTGGGAAGGGATGTTCCATCCGCCATGGAAACCACCCTGACCGAGACAGGTTTGGGTATTTGGACAGGAGCCTTTACAACGATCTTTGCCTTCGCCATTCTCTACTTCTCTCGGGTGAGGGGAATCGTGGAACTGGCATTTATCGTCTCCATCGGGCTCCTCTGTGCGCTCCTCTGCATCACCTTTGTCCTTCCTTCCTTTCTCATATGGGTCGATGGGAGGAAGAAGGTCTATTCCTATCCGCCCATTCAAGCCTTGAGGTTTAAAACTCTCTCCTCCCTTCTGGAGAGGTATCCCCTACACACTCTGTTCACCTTAATCGGGATCACCCTCTTTTTTGCCTTCTTTGCCTTCCAGGTCGAAGTGGAAAGAGATTTCAGAAACCTGAGGCCGAAGGAGGTCCGATCCCTTGAGGTTTTAGACCGGATGGCGAAGGCCTTTGGGGGAAGAAGATGGGAGGCGATGGTCATTCAGGAGGGGCAAGATCTGTCTGCGCTCCTCTCAAGAGAGGAAGAGACGACCCACATACTAAAAAGATACCAAGAAGACGGGAAGATCGATTCCTTCCTCTCTCTCTCCTCGCTCATCCCTTCTCCGGAAAAACAGAAGAGGATCGGAAGAGCGATCCGGGAATCGATCGACCTGAAAAAGGTGAGAGAAGATTTTATCAAAGCCTTAAATGTGAATGGATTTAAGGCGGATGAGTTCCAGGATATCCTCCAGAGCCTTGAAGCGATGAACCTGGGCAATGAAAGGATATTTTCGCCCGAAGCGCTCATTGCCTCCCTGGAGCAAAGCCCTTTGAAGAAGGGGATTGAACCTCTACTCAAGAAGCGGGGAGAGACACATAGGGTCGTCTCTCAGATCTACTATCAAAAGGGGAGATTATCTCTCGATCAATTAGAAAGAGACCTTCCGGACGTTTCGATCACAGGAGCGGAGAGGGTGGAGTCAGAGATCCTCCGGGTGGTCAAGGAAGACCTCTTCCTGCTTGCCCCCATTTCACTTCTGATCATTCTCCTTCTGGTCTTTTCTCATTTCCGAAGATGGAAGATCACCCTTTTTACGTTGACGCCCCTCATGATGGGGCTGATCTGGATGTTGGGGGCGATGGCTCTTTTGGGAATCCGGATCAATTTCGTCAATGCGGTCATCCTTCCGATGATCATTGGAATGGGCATCGATAATAGCATCCATTTGATGCACCGTTATTTAGAGGGGGGAGGCAAAGATCCGGTCCACGCCCTGTCCACCACAGGCAGGGCCATGACGATGTGCACCATCACGACGATGCTTGGATTCGGGTCCCTGGTCACGGCCCGCTACCAGGCGCTCTCCACCATGGGATGGGTGACGATTTTAGGGATGGGATTCTGTTTAATTGCCTCGCTCACGCTTCTCCCGACGATTCTCATTCTCTGGAAAGGAAGGCATGGGGAGCAATAAGAGATACGATACCATCGTCATCGGCGCAGGAGTAGGTGGATTGACTGTCGCAGCCCTCCTGGCCAGGAAGGGGCGGAAAATCCTTCTTCTCGAAAAAGAGGGACAGGTGGGAGGTTATGTCGTCTCTTTCAAAAGGGGAGGATATACCTTTGATGCGACAGGAACCTTTCTCGGAGGGTGTCAGAAGGGAGGGGAGTTTTATCAGATTCTGAGAGAGATCGATGCCCATGAAGCCATAGAGTTTATCCCCATCCATCACATTAGAAACATCTATCCCGGATTTGAGCTCTCTCTCAAACAAGGAGGATTTTCCTCTTATGCCGATGGACTGATGGATCTCTTTCCGGAGGAAGAGAAGGGATTGAAGGATTATCTTTCTCTGGTGAAACGGATCGGAGACGAAATAGGATCCTACTCCGGGATGACCCTGACCAAGAGGATTCTCTTTCCTTTCTATTTCAGGAATCTCATCCGGCTTCACCGGACCACTCATCAAACGATTCTCGATAAGCTGTTCAGGGGAGGAGAGATCAAGATGGCCCTTCACACCCTTCCTGCGACAGAACCCCCTTCGCGGCTCTCCTTTCTCTTTGTGGCCGCTCTCATCAACAAAGCCCTGATGGAGGGTGTCTTCTATCCGAGGGGCGGGATGGGAAGGGTTTCCCATGTGATGGCGGATTCATTTCTCAATTCCGGCGGTGAGATCTCATTAAACACCAAAGTGGATCAAATCCTGATGAAAGATGGAAGGCCGATAGGAGTTCTTACAGAAGAGGGAAGGGTATTCGAGGCGCCCCTGGTCATCTCGGATGTCAACCCGAATCTCCTCATGAAGATGCTTCCGCTTGAATTTCAAAGACCCTTGTTGAAAAAAACAGAGCTCTTCGAATATTCCCTCTCCAGCTTTATCCTATATATAGCGACGGACCTGGACTTGAAGGGGATGGGCCTTCCCTATTTCACCTATCTTCGAGCCCTCTCCGACCTGGAAGAGGAATACCGGATGATGCGAAGGGGTGAGATCTCGAAGAACCCCACACTGATCGTATCGATTCCTACGCTACTGGACACTTCGCTGGCACCGAATGGACAGCACCTTCTGAAGGTCCTTGTGGTGGCGCCTTATCATTATCAGGAGAGATGGGGGGTGACGAGCCCTGAGACCTATCGCCGGGTCAAAGAAGAATTTTTTCAGAAGGTTCTCCTGCAGTTGGAATCAAAATTGATTCCAGACCTGAAAGACCATCTCCTCTTTTATGAAGCCGCTACCCCGTTGACACTGGAGCGATATACCGGAAATGAACAGGGCGCCATGTATGGCCTGGCCTCCACGCCCGAGCAGATCGGACATTTGAGACCTTCCCATCAAACTTCCATTCCCGGACTCTTTCAGGTTGGCCACTATACCCGGCCCTCCCACGGAATCGTAGGAGCCAGCCTCTCAGGCCTCTTTGCCGCAAGAAGCATCCTCCCCCAAATGCAAAAACCTTAAACGACGGACGAAGGGCGAAGGACGATGGACAATAAACGATGAACCATGAACCATGAACAAAAGACAATGAGAGTTGAAATCCATCTGTCTAACATTTTACAATTCGTCCGATGGAAAAATTGGATTGCCTTTTTGTCCATGTCCCCAAGTTACAGAACTATTACCGGCCCATCGGTTCTTTCATCTGGATCAACTTCCTTCCCATGGGACTCTTAGGTCTGGCAGATCTTCTCCAGAGGAACAAGATTTCCACCGAGGTTGTCCACCTGGGAGTGGAGTGGATCGAAGACCCCCGCTTCTCCATTGTCGACTATATCAAAGAGAAGAATCCCCGGATCGTTGCGCTTGATCTCCACTGGCACCATCAGAGTTATGATGTCCTTGAAGTAGCAAGAAAAGTGAAGCAGGCCTTCCCCTCCGTCTATGTTTTACTTGGAGGATTTACGGCAAGCATCTTCCATGAGGAAATTCTGAGAAATTTTGATGAGGTCGATGGAGTGATCCGGGGAGAGGCAGAAACTCCCATCCTGGAATTAGCCCATGCCATCCTCCAGGGGAAAGAGGACCTCTTCTCCATTCCGAATCTTACCTGGAGAAGAAAGGGGAGGATTATGATCAACCCCCTTTCCTATGTGGCCTCAGAGGAGAATCTGAATCGACTCTCATTCACGAACTTCCCCCTGCTGAAAAATTATTCCACTTATATTCAATACATTGGGCAATTTTTCTATGTGAAGGGTGTCTCCAAAAAGAAGAATTTCTGGATGTTTTCTCTGAAATCGCCCATTTATCATCTCACCCTTGGCAGGGGCTGCCCTGTTCAATGCACCTGGTGCAGCGGCAACATTCCTTCTCAGAAGACGATTACCGGCCGAAAAGAGGTCACCTTCAGAGGGGTGGAGGAGGTTCTCGGGTCGATCAGAGAAGCCCTCTCTTACGGATATGAGACCTTCCATATCTGTTTTGATCCTTATCCCAAGAAACCGGAATACTTTCTGAAACTCTTCTCCCGGATTCGCGAGGAGAAGATCCGGATGGAATGTTTCTTCGAATCGTTCGGATTGCCCACGGTCGATTTTATCCGATCGTTTAAAGAGACCTTTCCAGGGCCGAAATCCCTGATCGGGATTTCACCGGATGTCGGATCGGATCGGCTGAGAAAAGTTCATAAGGGAAATGCCTATACGAATCGGGATCTGATGGAGTGCCTCGATTGGTTAAAGGATTACGAAGTCTTCTGCGACCTCTTCTTCACGATGGGCGTGCCCTTTGAGAAGGAGGAAGACCTTCAACAGACGATCCAGCTTCAGAAGGAGATTCGGGACCGCTATCCCAACGTGAAGGGAATTCGCACCTTTACGATTGAGATGGAGCCGGGTTCTCCGTGGCATCTCGATCCGGAGACGTTCGGCGTGAAGACTTCACTCTGGAATTTTATGGATTTTTACCATTACCATTCCGGCAGAGAGAATGCTTTTTCATCTCTGGGATACTGGATTCCGGATTATTTTGAGGGTGTAAGGGATGGGAAGGAATTCGAGACAAAGCTGAATCAATTGAAATGCAGACAGTTCTGTTTCATCCATCCTAATGCGAGAAAATCATCGAGCCCATTCTGGGGAAGAAGGCTCTGCGATCTTTCGAGTTTGTTCTGGAAAGTGCGGAGTTTGATAAGGAAGGAATAAATAACCCATAACCAAGAACCAAATAATCACCAATACAATTCAATAAACAAAACTTATTTGAATATTGGATCATTGAAATTTATTTGGAGCTTGCCTGCCTGCCGCAGGCAGGGAATTTAGTTATTGGAGTTTCAATCTAAAAGGAGGAACCTGCGATGAAAAAAATTAGTTCAATTCTGTATGCCATTCTGATCTTATGCTTTCTCTCTTCCCTCCCACTCCACGCTAATGAGATCGGCAAGGAGGTAAAGATCACCTATCTCGGCCATGCGGCCTTCAAGTTTGTCTCACCCAAAGGGGTGGTGATCTATGTCGATCCCTTTCTGAGCGGAAATCCAAAGACCCCGCCGGAACTGAAGGCTGTTGAGAAGGCGGATCTCATCCTTGTGACTCATGGGCATGGCGATCATGTAGGCGATACCCTGGCTATCGCAGAGAAGACGAATGCAAGGATCGTTGCCATACCTGAGCTGGGAAGATACCTGACCCGGAAGAGCGCCAAGAATGTCACAGGAATGAATAAAGGAGGGACGTTTACCTCTCACGGGGTTGCTATCACGATGGTCCATGCCCTTCACAGTTCGAGTGTGACCGAAGGGGATCAGGTCATCTACACAGGAGAGCCGGCAGGATTCGTCATTCGATTTGAAAACGGCTTCACCCTTTATCATGCAGGAGATACCGGTGTTTTCGGAGACATGAAGATCATCGGTGAGATTTACAAGCCGGAGATCTCCATCCTTCCTATTGGAAGTCACTTCACCATGGACCCACGGGAAGCGGCCTATGGGGCAAAACTGCTCGGCTCGAAATATGTGATCCCCATTCATTACGGAACCTTTCCTGTTTTGACAGGAACAGCCGAGGAGTTTGTTAAATTGATGAAGGAAGTCCCTCAGACTAAAGTGCTGGTTGTGAAACCCGGTGAAACGGTTCAGTAACCGACTGGGTCTTTTTCGATTTTCTCCCTCACCTCTCTGTCAGAGAGGTGAGGGTTTTTTTTAAATATTGATTGAATCTGCCCGCAGAAATTGGTAGACTACATTTCAGCGATGAAGAAAAAGGCAAAAGAGTTAATCAGCGATCTCCAGGATTTCTATCTCCTTTCCTATCACGGCTTGATGGGGGTGGTGAGACGACCCTTCTATTTCAAAGATCTGATCGAACAGATGGACTATGCCGGATCAGGCTCCTTTTTCATCATCCTGCTCATCTCCCTCTTCATTGGGATGGCCCTCTCCCTGCAACTCTCTGCAGAGCTTTCAAGGCTTGGGATGAAGATGTATACGGGAAAGATTGTGGGAATCTCCATCATCAGGGAGATCGGACCTGTGCTGACCGCACTGGTCTTTGCAGGAAGGGTGGGTTCGGGCATAGCCTCCGAACTTGGGTCAATGGTGCTCGGTCACCAGGTCGATACCCTCCGGGTCTTCGGCGTGGATCCGGTGAAGAAGCTGGTCACTCCGAGGATATTGAGCGCCCTCATCATGCTGCCTGTTCTCACGATTATCGGTGATTGCGTCTCCCTTTTCGGGGCCTATTATATCGCCGTCTTTGTGAGCCATCAGAGCGGCACATTTTTCTGGAGTTCGATTCGGGATATTCTGATCTACGAGAATGTGCTGGCAGGTTCTATTAAACCTTTTATTTTCGGTTCTCTGATCGCCTGCATCAGTTGTTATATGGGTCTCTCCACAAAAGGCGGCGCCATCGGGCTGAGGCGGACGACGACCAGAGCCGTGGTCGCCTCCTTTATCGCCATCATCGTCGCCGATTTCATACTGACCAGAGTCTTGCTCTATGTTTTAGGGTTCAGCGTATGATCGAATTCGATCGCGTCTCTTTCTCTTATGGAAACCGCTTCGTCCTCAACGATTTGAGCTTCTCTGTCCACGAGGATGAGAGGGTGGCCATCCTCGGAGGAAGCGGAGATGGTAAGACAACGATCCTGAAACTGATCATCGGACTTTTAAGGCCGGACTCCGGAAAAATACTGATCGATGGGGAGGACATCACCGAAAAAACAGAGGATGAACTCCGGGACATCCGGATCAAATTCAGCATGGTCTTCCAGGATGGAGCTCTCTTCGATTCTTTGAGCGTGAAGGAGAACGTGGCCTTCCCGCTCAGAGAATATACGAAGATGAGCGAAGAGGAGATCGACCGGAAGGTGAGAGAACTGCTGAGAAGGGTGGGGCTGGAAGAGGCAATCGGATACATGCCCGAGGAGCTCAGCGGCGGGATGCATCGAAGGGTGGCCATCATGAGATCGATGGCCGCGTTTCAGCCGAAGATGTTCCTCTATGACGAGGCCACCACAGGTCTCGATCCCGTCAGTGCGGATGTCATCTGTAAATTGATTCTTGACATCTCCGAGCAGGGAGGAGGATTTATCATCGTCACCCATAAGGTTTTCGATGCCTTCAAATTGGCAGAAAGGTTTATGTTTCTAAAGAGCGGTACGATCATCTTCGATGGAGACAAGAAGAAGATGCTCCATTCCACCATCCCTGAGATTCAGATATTCCTCAGAGAATTAAATTGGAGTTAAGATGAATGGTTTGATGATCGATGGAGGATAAATATGTTTGACATGAGAAAACAACTGAGATGGTCGAAGTTAAAAGTGGGTATGGTGATCACGCTTGCCAATCTGGTGCTTCTGGTTGCGATCTTTTTTGCAGGAGGGATCGAGAAGATCTTCTCACCGAAGATGGATCTGAGGATCCAGTTTCAGGATGTGAGGGGATTGCGGAAAGGGGCGCCTGTCTGGATTTTCGGAACGGAAGCGGGTTCTGTCAGAGAGATCCATCTGGATCGGACCCTCGGTGCGGTGGCGACGATCTCTCTCAAAAAGAGCGTCCAGGGGTTTATCAAGAAAGATGCCCGGGCGAGCATTTTGACCATGGGGCTTCTGGGTGACAAATATATCGAGATCAGCACGGGCTCTCCGGAAGCGGAGCCGATTGGACGGGGAGAGATGATCAAAGGTTCGGTTGCCGTCGAGATCTCAGAGGTGATGGAGAT
>JAGXTA010000060.1 GCA_018333535.1 Deltaproteobacteria bacterium
TGATTGCCTACAACATCCGGGTGATGACTGGTTTCATGCTGGGGAAGTTAATGCCGCAGCCTCAATAATTGTATCTCGAATGCGACAGAGAGAGAATCGGACAGGAGAGGTGCATTTAAATCCGGGGGTTTTTCGCCTCAGGACTCATTGAAGCCGTTCCTGGATATAAGAAATTGACAACTTATCTGAGCCGGCACATTCGTCACGCTGGCTTATCCAAAAAATCGGCAGTTTATAAACAGACTCTAATTAGAAATCTCTGCCCTCTTCAAACCCATTATTCCAGTATTCCATCATTCCAGTATCACGGTTTGAATAAACCTCATTTTCCTTCCGTCTAAATATACAAAAGTATGAAAAATGATCCGAAAGGAGGGATCTTTTATGTGGAAAAAATTAGGAATAACGATCTTGATCCTGACTTTAGTCTCCCTTTTCACGCTCGCTCCTGCTGAGGCTGGCTCAAAAACCCGCCATCGGTGGCAAGGGGCGGCCATCGCCCTTGGAGCCGTTGCATTGGGGGGTCTTCTGGCCCATCAAATCCATGCTCATACTCCACCTCCGGTAGTTTATTACCCGCCTCCGCCTCCTCCTCAACCGGAACCATACTATTACCGACATCAGTCTGAATATGTTCCCGGTCATTGGGAAATGGTTCGAGAATGGGTTCCAGGAGAATGGGAAAGGGTCTGGGTGCCTGGCCATTATGATCGGTGGGGAAATTGGGTAGCGGGCCATTATGTGGAACGTCAGACCCCCGGACGATATGTAGAGAGAAGGGTCTGGGTTGAAGGTCATTACCGCCGGTATTAACCAACCTGGTACACTCTATGGGCGGGGGCTTCCCCCGCCCGTTTGTAGTTTAATCCTGCCTATCGCTTAACACCTATCATGAAAATTTGTTAATCTAATCCTTGTGTTTTCCCTTGCCTCTACCTTTGCCCTTCCCCTCTTGATGCTCCCGCTTATCATCTCCGTGCCATCCTTTCCCTCCGTGCTTTTCCCAGTACTTCTTTTTCTCCCAGGCGCTCCAGTTCTTTTTTAGATTGTGATCAATAGGGTTTTTCTCATAAAAGAACTCCCCTTGTGGGTCTACCAAGATCTCTATGTTACGAATCATTTTACAGTTCTAACGACTTTTCGGGAACATGTTTAGAAAGAGGTCGAAGGGTTCCTCCTTTTTTTTACATTTAAAAAGCGCTTCGATTTCAAGGAGGTCAAATCCAGAATAAGTTTTCGGGTCGAGTGTGATCCCAAAGTGTTTGTTAATCCGATAGACCATATAATCCCGTAAAGCTAAATCGTAGTTGAGATAAGATGGGTCTTGAGCTCCAATATAAGATTTTCCAGCATGATCTAAAGGAGGAGATTTGAATGAACTGTTCTTGGCATGGACTGATGTTCCATTCATACAGAACAGTGGGACCATGATAAGAATCGGAAACAACCATTTAATCTTTTTTATTAACATGTTCTATTCCCCCTTTCTCTATTTTAAATATAGTCAAGTTTATACCCTTTTAGATTTAAAAGCAAATATAATGCCAACTTCCAACTAATCTAACTATTTAATTTTTCTGGTAATTACTAAAAAAAGCTTCTTTAGGACTCGAGTTATGACAATTTCTTTAACTATTTTGACAATTAGTGAACACATCGACGACATAAAACCGGGGGCAGTATAAAATGTAAATTGACAAACATGGTGTTTTTGGTATGGTATTAAAAAATTCCGGAGAGAACCTATGGCAGGATATCAAAACCGAATTTTAGAAGTTGATTTATCCATCTCTCAAATGAATATCATTGATGTCCCTGTTGAAGACAAGAGACGATTCATCGGAGGAAGTGGGGTTGCGGCAAAGCTTTTTCTCGACCGGTTCAATCCGAAGGTTGATCCACTCTCTCCGGACAACCCACTCATCGTGATGAATGGCCCCCTCACCGGCACGACCTTACCCGGCACATCGAGGTTTGCAGTCTGTGGAAAGTCGCCATTGACAGGGATCTGGGGAGAAGGAACCTGTGGCGGGAATTTCGGACCGGAGCTGAAATTCGCCGGAATAGATGGGATCATCTTCAAAGGTGTATCGCCCACCCCGGTCTATCTCTCAATTGAGGATGACGAGATTGAGCTCAGGGATGCTAGTGAGCTCTGGGGTATGGATAACTATATACTTACCGATTTTCTAAAACAGCGACATGGTAAAGATAAGAACCCAAAGGTCCTGTCCATCGGTCCGGCCGGAGAAAATCTGGTTAAATTCGCGGCGATCTGTAATGACAAAGGTGATTTCATCGGCAGGACAGGGATGGGGGCCGTGATGGGCTCGAAGAGATTAAAGGCCGTAGTTGTGAAAGGAACAAAAAAAGTAGAGGTTTCTCATCCAGAGGAATATGCCGCTCTACGAAAGCTTTTAATCACCAAGTCCCGTGAAGCGATGGTAGCCCAGTCTTTTCGGTCTATGGGAACAGATGCTGGAATGGATCTTGGCATGATGACAGGCGATGTCCCCATAAAAAACTGGATGATCGGGGAAGATCTTGAACTGTCTGCAAACCTGGGTGGTCCCGCGATGACTGAGAGGTACCTCACAAGAAATCATGCCTGCTCTTTCTGCCCGATCGCGTGCAAAAGGATAGTTAAGGTTGATGATGGACCTTTCAAGACAGAGGAGGGGCCAGGGCCTGAATACGAGACCTGCTGCACCTTCGGGACCCTGATTATGAATAATGATCTCGCAGGTGTAATCAAGGCCAATGAGTGGTGTAATCGATACGGCATGGACACTATCAGCTGTGGTGCCACAATCGCCTTTGCCATGGAGGCTTTTGAGAAAGGGCTGATCACCAGAAAAGATACCGATGGAATTGATCTCACATGGGGAAATATGACAGGGGTCATCGAGTTACTCCACAAGATAGCTAAACAAGAAGGGATCGGGGCAGTTCTATCTGAGGGGAGCAGGAAGGCAGCGAAGAGGTTAGGGAAAGAGGCCGAGGAGCTTACCGTTGAGGTGAAAGGGTTGGAGGCTCCGATGCACGATCCACGAGGCTTCCACGGAATGGGTCTTGCTTATATGATGTCCATCAGGGGCGCCTGTCATCTCATGCACCTCAGTCTCGGCGTGGAACAGGGGATTACTACGTACCCAGAAGCCGGGTTTCAGGAAAACTATACAGGTCAAACAAGCGAAGGGAAAGCCGAGATGATAAAGCTATGTGAAGACCTTGGTCTTCCATTTAACTCCCTCGCGATCTGTGAATTCGTGGCATGGACTCTTTCGGCAAATGAGCTGGCAGAAATGGTAAGGTTAACCACGGGATTTGATTTTAGATTGAAAAATCTCCTCGCTTGCGGAGAGAGAACATGGCTCTTAAAGAGAGGGCTTGGGAATATGATGGGAATAAGCGCAAAGGATGATAGATTGCCAAAAAGAATCCTTACTCCATTGAAAGACGGGGCTGCAGCTGGTTCTGTACCAGATGTCGAAAAATTACTTCGAGAATATTACGAGATCAGGGGATTGGACGAAGAGGGTAAACCCAAGAGAGAGGTGTTAATCAAGGCTGGGCTTGAGGATCTGGCAGAAAAGTTACATGGGTAAAAGATGATGTTCTCGTAAATAGTCTGAAAATACATTCTTCTGTCATTCCGGCGAAAGCCGGAATCCAGGCTTTTCAAATAGTTATAAATTTTCTGGACTCCGGTTCCTGCCGCAGGACCGGAGTGACGACTTTTTACGAATCCGTCAAAGGTAAATAATATAGAAAGGGGGGTATGTTATGGCCTTATCATTCCCGAGCATAGAGTGGGTTGAGGAGTTTAAGAGACAGATTAACTCCAGCGAGGGATACAAGAAAGCAGGTGCAACCTGGACCGCCGGAGTTGTGGCCTTGGTCACATCAGCGAAACCGGAGATTGGCATTAAGGAAGATGTCGGTATATGGCTCGATCTTCATCAGGGGGTTTGCAGGGATGCGAAGATAGTTACCGCTGAAGATGCCCAAAAAGCCCCTTTTTGTATCACCGGTGATTATGCTCGATGGAAACAGGTCATCAAGAAAGAATTGGAACCGGTGAAAGGGATGATGCAGGGAAAACTCAAATTAAAAGGAGACCTGCCAACGATCGTCCGTTATGTCAAGGCCTCCCAGGAACTCGTTGAATGTACCACGCGGATTGATACCAAATTTCTCGATGAGTAAACCCCGTTAGAAGGGGTGGAACTTTAAACCCCACCCTCAATAAGGAATGAACATTTTTTTCTTTATCCCCACCATAAATGGTGGGGCTTTCTACGGGGTAAATAAGTACTGAACAAGGTTTCTTCTTGTTGGAGGAGAGGAGGACAGAACCATGCCCTATGATACCAACCTCAATTTTATTTTCTGGAGTCCTACTAAGATAATCTTTGGTAAAAATACTGCTCTCGATGTGGCTATTGAAGTGGAGAACCTCAAATGCAAGAAGGCCTTCATCGTTACCGATAGAGAGCTTGCCAAAAATACAGATATCCCAGAAAGGATAAAAAAGGTTCTTAGCAATTTGTGCATAGGAATTTTCTCAGAGGTAGAACCTGACTCAGGCATCCACATTGTCAACCAGGGGGCGAAGCTCGGCAAAGAACTGGGAGCCGATTGCATTGTTAGCGTAGGGGGTGGAAGTGCTATCGATACAGCAAAGGGAATCGCAATCGTCTTGAAGGAAGGAGGAAAACTTCAAGATTACGCAGGGTTTCAGGTTCTCACAAGACCACAGACGCCGCATATCGTCATTCCGACGACTGCCGGGACAGGAAGCGAGGTAACTTATGTAGCGGTGATCAAGGATCATGAGGAAGGAAGGAAGTTGCTCTTCGGGGATTACAATATCCTTCCCAATGTGGCTATCCTTGATCCAAAAATGACAGAAGGGTTGCCTCCCAGGCTGACAGCAGCTACAGGAATGGATGCCATGTGTCATGCCATCGAAGCATTACATTCCTTGCAGAGGGAACCTATCGCTGATGGGATGGCCCTCCATGCCATAAGGCTTATCAAGGAGTTTCTTCCCAAGGCTGTAGAAAATGGGACGGATATGATGGCAAGGGGACAAATGCTCATCGCAGCGAACATGGCAGGGGCTGCATTCTCTAATGCTCAGGTAGGAATAGTCCATGCCCTTGCCCATTCTGTAGGGGCAAGATTTAAGGTGCACCATGGGCTGGCGAATAGCATCCTCCTACCTGCCTGCCTCAGGTATAATGCCGATGCGTGCGGTGAGGTTTATCTGGACGTCCTATTGGCGTTAGGAGTGAACATTGAAGGGATTCAACCTGATAAAGCTGGAGAGGTGGTTGCAGATAAGATCATCGAATTTACTAAGAAGTTGGGTCTTCCTCAGAGGCTAAGGGACGTTGGGGTTCCTGAGGAAGGTCTTAAGGAATGTTCCGAACTCGCCCTCTCCGATGGGGCGATCGTTTACAATCCAAAACCGATCTTCGATCCGGATGAGATCTTAAAAGTCTATCAGAAGGCGTTTTGAATTAACGCTAATGCCAGAAATAACGGTTCTAAAAGAAGCAAGCGAAATAGGTCTGGCCGTTATGCTTTCCGACCTCATCCGGCAGAACCTGGATCAGGACCCGGAAAAAAGAAAGCACTTCAACTCATTAGATGCAAGGGTGCTGATAGAAGCCCGTGACATTCGGATAACTGTTGGGCTGGAATTCAAGCAAGGAAGGCTCACTGTTTCGGAGGGTTTCTCTGTTAAACCCGACTTACATATCATCGCCGGTTCTTCAACGATTCTCGATTTATGCCTCCTGAAGATCAAATTTGGCCTTCCTTACTTCTTTGATGGGGCAGGTTTTAAGGTTCTCAAAAAGCTTTTAGCCAGGAAACTCATCATCAAAGGGTTGTTCCGCCACTTTTCCACCCTTGTCAAACTAACGGAATTGTTCTCCGTCATATGAGCTCGCAATAAATCTTTACAGGGTTATAGACAAACGGGCTGTTACCCAAATCGATTTCATGCTTCGATAAAATCAACATGACTGGAAAAGTTACATGATTTCAACAAATCACCGTTTGCCCTGAGCCTGTCGAAGGGTAAACAAGTGGCAAGATATGTTCATCGTCAGAATCTCGATACCACAGAAATCTGAGACGGCGGAGTTCTTCCTGAAATCTTCTATTCCCTATTTTTCGAAAAGAGTGTATATTACAATCGCAATCGAAAAGTGGTGGAAGGGATATGCTTCAACCCAGAAGAATTGAACGACAACATTGAAATAGAGACAAGTTTATGATATTGAAAAAAGCATGAGAAAGATTGAATGCATTACCAGATGCGGAGATTGTGCGGAAGTCCTTTTGGACTACCCTGACAACTTTTTCGACTTGATTGTTACGTCTCCTCCGTATGCGGATTCACGTGCTAAAACCTATGGCGGGATAAGGCCGGATGACTATGTGGAGTGGTTCCTCCCACGCAGTGAACAATTTTTCCGCGTGCTCAAACCCACTGGCACTTTCATCCTCAATATAAAGGAAAAAGTTGTTGACGGGGAGAGGCATACCTATATCATAGAGCTTATCCTTGCTCTCCGCAAACAAGGATGGCTTTGGACAGAGGAATTCATTTGGCACAAACGAAATTGTCACCCTGGCAAGTGGCCCAACAGATTTAGGGACGCATGGGAGCGCTGCCTCCAATTCAACAAATCAAAACGTTTCCAGATGTTTCAAGAAAACGTCATGGTTCCTATGGGAAAATGGGCGGAAACACGCTTAAAACATCTTGGAAAACACGATGTCATTCGTTTCGACTCTCAAGTTGGAAGCGGGTTCGGAAAGAACATTGCGAACTGGATCGGAAGGGATAAAGCGTATCCCTCGAACGTCCTCCATTTACCCACAGAGACGGACAACCGTAATCATAGCGCCACGTTCCCGCGAGCGCTTCCCGAATGGTTCATAAAACTTTTTACAAAAGAAGGCGATTGGGTGCTTGATCCTTTTGTTGGTTGCGGAACAACATGCGAAGTTGCGCAGAAACTCGGCAGGAATTCCATCGGGATTGATATTGTCCGACAGTACATCGATCTTGCCCAAGAGAAAATTAACCCTGTCGAAATGATGCTGTTTGAGAAAAGGGTAAAATATGGGAAACGTATCAAAAAGTGAAATAATCCAGTTTATCGAACCGAACATCCAGCAGTTTCATACCCGCCGCCTCGAAAATCTTCTGGCGCTTCAACTCAAGAAAATTCTGTCTCGAAAGAATCCCTATCTTTTCAAGGCAAAGGATCAGAACACTGCCCATGATTTGGTGAAGACCATTCTTGATGCCCACCTATCATCTCAAGAAGAAGGAATTTTCGGTGGATTTCTTGAGGAACTCGCCGTGTTCATTTGCGGTCGCGTTTATAGAGGTAAGAAATCATCAGCGGAGGGCATAGACCTGGAATTCGAGAAGGATGCGACCTCCTATCTTGTTTCCATCAAGTCTGGTCCAAATTGGGGCAACAGTCGCCAAATAGCACGAATGAAAGACGACTTCAGGAGGGCAAAGAGAATACGAGGAACCAATACAAAAGGCATCAGGACGGTTGCTGTGAATGGCTGTTGTTATGGCAAAGACGATAACCCCGACAAAGGGGATTATTTGAAATTCTGTGGACAGCGATTCTGGGAATTCATCTCTGGTGACGAAAATCTCTATACCGACATTATCGAGCCACTTGGCCACAAGGCTAAAGAAAAGAATGAGCAGTTCCAAGGTGAGTATGCGAAAGTGATCAATAAGTTTACCCTTGAATTTTCCAAAGAGTACTGTGCTCCTGACGGTTCAATATTGTGGCCCAAACTCGTCCGGTTCAACTCAGGAAAGAATCCAAAATAAGAGCCCATCCAGTCACTCCAGTGGATGGCTTAAAACCATCGTTGATTTCACTTTTTATACACCTTTGAACTGGTAATCATCAACTCCCAGGTCGACCTGCTATTGGAGATAAGTAGGTGCACTCGGCATTTTTAAATCGATTTGATAATTTCTAATATCTATCATCCAGTGCTGCTGTACCGTACAGGTTTTACCCCGTTAGAAATTCGAGTCGTTGCGACTCGCCTGCCTGCCGGCAGGCAGGAAACCGAGCGGTCCATTATTTCTTATGGGGCGAACTTCTGATATTTTTTTTGGGCTGGAAAGATTGAAATGAATAAGATAGGAATACCAAACCCTTCTATCCAATTGGCCAGACTTCTACTTTTAACCCTTCAATGTTTTCGAAATGTCTTTTGTTTGCTGTAACAAGAATGGCTTCATGAGCTAAAGCGGTGGCGGCGATCAGTGCATCTACTTCACCGGTTGGTTTCCCTAAACTCCGAAGCCTGCTTTTGATCGTTCCGAAAGCCTTAGCACATTCGATATCAAATGGGACGACCTGAACAATATCCACAAACCGATATAGCTTCTCTAAATTTTCTTTCGCTTTATGAGATACTTTTGCACCGTAATCAAGCTCCGCTATTACCAAAGGGCTTAAGGCAATTCTATCAATTTCATCCTTTATTCTTTTTAGGACAGACCCTTCGCCATTTAAAAAAGCCACAACCACATTGGTATCCAAAAGAATCATCCTAAACTTACCTCTCGGCCATAATAAGTGTGGCGTTCTTGCTCTATTGCCTTGAAAATTGAAATGATGGTTGGATCATCTGCCCACGCTCCAGAAAGGTCCGAAATGATCTTTAATTTTTCTTTGGTTTTTAGGATAGGTTCGATACTTACAACAACCTTTGTTCCATCCGGAAGACCTACCTTTTTGGGAAGTCGGATCGAACCTTTTTCTATCTTACTTTTGATTGTAATTGTCATTGATTACCTCCACTTCTGGCTCAAATATATACTATTCTAAATCCCTTTACAATAGATTCTTACACATTGAAGCCTGAGAATTTATCTCTAACATTTACATGAGCCCCCTCACCCCCTCCCTCTCCCCGCTGGGGAGAGGGGAAGGGTGAGGGGCAAAATTTCAAATATCTTTGGCTAGATTTAATGCGCCACTAAACCTTTGATAAAATTTTTGGGCTGGAAAGATTGGAATGAATAAGGTAGGAAAAGTAAGAGGCAGGGATTCATCCCTTCCGATCACCAGATACCCCTTCTCTTTTAAACTGGAGAAAATCTTCTTGAGCACCTTCATCTGAGACTCTTTTGAGAAATAAGTAAAGGCTAAATTCCGACAGAAGATGATATCCATTCCGGGAAAGGGTTCTTCACGGAGAATATCATGCCTTTTGAACTCAACGCCCTTCCTGACAGACGGATTGAGGATAAAAAAACCATCCTCTTTATTAAAAGATTTTTCCAAAATCTCCTGGGGCGTCTCTCTCAAACTGCTCTTTTTATATCTCCCCTCTTCCGCCCTTCGAAGCATCTTCTCATCAATATCCGTCGCTAAAACGGAAAGACGGACCTCCGGAAAATCCTTTCCAAACTTTTCTTTCCATAATAGAGAAACGCTGTATGGTTCCTCACCACTGGCACAACCGATCGACCAGACATTCAAATCTCCTTTTTCTCTGTTTTTAATGATCGCCGGAAGGGCAGAGGTTTCAAGGGTATCAAAGACTTCTTTATCCCTGAAAAATCGAGAAATGGTGACGGTAAGGATTTTGGAGAGATGACTCTTTTCCTCAGGGTCCTTTTGAACCCTTAAGAGATATTCATCAAAACGAGAAAATCCAAGTTCAATGATTCTCCGCTCAATTTTTCGTTTGACCCCTCTCCTCTGAAAGGGCCGCCACTGAAGGCCAAGGCAAGGAGCAACTTCTTTGAGAAACTCATCAAAGTGCATGGGTTTTTTCGAAGTCCAGCAACTCCTTCTTGACTTTGAGCCCATGGCCAAAACCACCCAGTCCACCATTGGTCTCAATCACTCTGTGACAGGGAATGATTAAGGGGATGGGGTTGTTTCCGTTTGCATTTCCAACAGCCCGGAAAGCTTTGGGATGGCCGATGGCCCGAGCAACATCCTGATAGGATCGTGTTTCGCCATAGGGTATCTTGGCCAGTGCTGACCAGACCTTTTTTTGAAAAGGCGTCCCTTTCATATCCAGTTTGCAATCAAAACGCCGGAGCTTGCCTTTGAGATACTTCTCCAGTTGAGAAAGGACCTTTTGGTTCTTTCGATTATCTCGGATAATCTCCCCGGGAAAGCACCTTTTCAACTCTTTTAAAAAGGTTTTCTCCTGGGCTAAAAAGTCCACCATGCAAACACCCTTCTCAGTCGAAGCAACAAAAACCTTCTTCAGCCATGTTGAGTCAAAAGACGAATAATAAACCTTTCCCATTTTCAACCTCCTAATTTTTGGCGGCCTTATCCTCTCCCCTGTTGGGAGAGGGAGGGCGTGAGAGGGGACATGTAGGTCTGCACCCCCACCTCAATCCTCCCCCATCAATGGGGAGGAGGACTGTTGGTTATTTTCATCGTTCGAGGGTGCCCTCTGGGCATGTGGTATTATGGACTCATTATGAACTACCGTTCGGCAATCCATCATTCCATTTTGATGGACACAAACTAATGCGCGGCTTGCTTTTTACCCAATGGAAGATGGCGCACGCGATGACGTGATTCTTCGACAACTACAACTGCCCCGTCTACCAATGCATTGGCGGAATCCTTCAGAACTGTAGATAACCGGCGGATGAGATGAGGCGTTCGGGTATTATGTAAACGGAATAGAACAACGCTCGCTTTTTTGCCTTCCGAAAGGGCAACGATTTCCCCAAAGTCAAGGTCAAATGTTATGATGATGCGGTTTTCATTGAGCGCTTTTGTAAAGATCTCACCATTCGGCATCCGGTGCAGTCCTTCTTCGCGTAAGTGTTTCGCATCATGACCATTATTGCTCAGCCATTCAACAACTCTGATATTTACGCCCATATCAGCGAGAAATCGCATCATTGGCCCTCAAAGGCTGTAAACCTGTTCTTGGGTCAGCCATGCTGCATATTCAATCGCTTGCTGGATATCCTCCCTTTCAAGATCCGGATATCCCTCAAGGATTTCCTCAAAGTTTGCACCATGTGCGATCTGGCCCACAATGACGGAAACGGGAATCCGCATCCCCCGAATACATGCACGGCCTCCCATGATCTGCGGATCAAAGGTAATTCGGTCAAACATCTCTTACACCTCCTGATCTTCCAAGTAGATTCTACCCTAATTAATTCCACGAATCAAAGGACCCCTTCCAAAAACCATTCTTTTATTCAGTGCGTCACCCTGGTGAAAATCGGAGTCCAGGCTTTTTGTTTTTTCTGGGGAACCACAAGCCTTCTCCGTGCTGTTTAAATCACCCCTCCCAAGGTTGATCCAGTTATACCAAAAATTTGATTTTATGGCAATTTTTTGAAAAACCTGAGATCGGAAGGTGTTTCTATGCTAAAGCTTTGGAGGGTGTGAATTGCTAAATCTGTATTGGGCGGCTTTTATGAGGCCCATGGGGCCGGTCATCATCGTATTTCCGCCCGGAGCCGCATAAGTGAATATCAGTTTGGTTCCATTGAAAAGATCGCGGTTGGGACCGGTGACCCATACGGGTACATCTCCGAAAAATGGAGTTAATGTGATGACTCCATGGCCATTATCTTCAAAGACCTTCTGCCTGTCCAATTCACCCCGAAAGAAGAGGCGAAGGTGATTCTCCAATTTCTCCGGAGTCAACTCATGGGTATGGTGTTCATAGAGCCCTTCAAGCTTCCCATTGATCAGGAGGGCGGCAATGGTATGTCCGTTTCCGACATTGACGGCCAGAGATGGCCCTTCCATTTTGTCCATGCACCCCAGAATAGCAGAAAAAGAGGTGTCCATCATCAGGATAGGCGATGAGGAGATTCTCCTCGCCGCCTTTACGGCCGATCTCATCCGGAGATAATAGTCCGGGATGGAACCTTCTATGAAGTGAAATGACTCCGGCCTGTTATCTTTTCGGAGCATCGCCTCCATCTGGTCAAAACGGAAAGTCCGGTCTGAAATCCCTTTAGGGGCCACGCCGTGGTCCTGAACGGCTACTGCAATGACATCAAAGTTGAAATCCTCTCCGAACTGGGTAAGGAATTGGCGAAGGAGGTCCAGATTGATCTCACAGATCTCCAATTCCTTAAAATGGCCGGACGAAGGCTTCCCTCCCACTTCGATCCCCATTGACCTGACCTCATCTAAGTCATTGCGAATCGAATAAGCGGCGGATTCCTCCATCACCACCCGATAACCCTTCTTGAGGTGGCTTAGAATGGCCCGTGTGAACGATCCCCCTCCGATGGTATCACCATAGACATAGAGATCGCCTTCTATTTTTTTCAACCTTTCTGCAAGGATTCTCGAAGGGGTCGGCAGAACGAGACTGGTGCAATTTTCGATCTTCTTCTCGGAGTCGAAAAGGAGAATGTCCTGTGTCCCCGCCCCAATATCAATCGCCAGTATTTTCATCTTTCCAATTATTAGGGGGACAGTCCCGAATCTACGACTCCGCTACGCTCCGTCCGTAATTCTGGGACAGTCCCCTATTGCCTACTGATAACTGTTTACTGATTATTATCCCTTAATCACTCCCATCGGCACCAGTTTGACCACCTTCAGGCTGATGCCTGCATGGTGAACCACATTCACCACATCATTGACATCTTTATAGGCCTCGGGAATCTCTTCCTCTATTGTCCCCCGGCTTGCTCCCTTCACGATGATCCCCTTATCCTCCATCTCCCTCACAACCGCCCTTCCCTTTGCCGTTTTGATGGCCTGATGGCGGCTCATCACCCTTCCTGCTCCGTGACAGGTGGAGCCGAAAGTCTCTTTCATCGCCCTTTCCGTCCCGATCAAAACATAGGAACACCTGCCCATGTCACCGGGGATGAGGACAGGCTGACCGATGGACCGGTAATCTTCCGGAATATCTCGATGGTCTGGAGAAAAGGCTCTTGTCGCTCCTTTTCTGTGGACACAGAGTTTCTTCTTCTCCCCGCTGACCGTATGTGTTTCGATCTTGGCAATATTATGACAGACATCGTAGACTAAATCGAGCTTAAGATCCCTTGGACTCTTCTGAAGGACCTGTTCGAATGTTTCCCTCACCCAGTGTGAAATCATCTGCCGGTTCGTGAAAGCATAATTGGCTGCACAGGCCATGGCTTCCAGATACCGGCTTCCCTCAGGTGAAGAGATCGGAGCGCAGCAGAGTTGAGGGTCCGGAAGTTCAATTTGATACTTCCGGGCAGCATCCATCATGACCCTTATATAATCGTCACATACCTGGTGCCCAAAACCCCTTGAACCCGTGTGGACGAGGACGGTCACCTGATCCTTCCATAACCCCAATACCCGGGCAACATCATTATCAAATACCTCAGCCACATAACCCACTTCAACGAAATGGTTTCCGGAACCTAACGTCCCTAATTGCGCCTTTCCCCTTTCCATCGCCCTCTCTGAGACGCGGTCCGGATCAGCGCCTTCGATGCAACCCAGTTCTTCGATATGCTCGATATCCTTTGCTGTGCCGAACCCCTTCTCAACTGCCCACCTCGCCCCTTTTTTCAAGACCTGCCTCTGCTCCTCTCTATTCAGCTTCAGGTCCTTTCGATGGGAACCCACGCCCGAAGGGATGTTGATGAAAAGGGTATCCACCAGATCCTTCATCCTTCCCTGAATGTCCTTGCGGCTCAAACCTGAGCGCATCAATCTCACGCCTCAGTTGATATCATATCCGACCCCTCCTGGGGAGACGATCCCATCATTCAAATCGAAGGCGGCCACACCGCCGATGGGAAAACCATATCCCCAGTGGATATCCGGCATGGCCAGGGAATAACCCACGATGCCCGGAAGCCAGGCGACATTGGCCACCTGGGCGAGGCTTTGATCTTTTCGGATATTGTTAAACATCTGTTCATCGGCATAGACGATGCCATCGGTTTTCATCTTCCCCTCACGAGGGATCCTCCACCGATAATCATCTATTTTCTGGATTTTAATCTTTTCTTCTGCCATGAAACTTCCTCCAAAATTAATAACCCCACTTTTCATAAAAGTGAAGAACATAAACTAACTTTTTTCGAGAAGGTTGTCATTCCGGCGAAAGCCGGAATCCAGTGTTTTCAAAAATCATGGATGCCGGATCGGGTCCGGCATGACGGACTTCAAATATCCAGAATAACCCGCGCCCTCCAGCCTCCGTCCTCCCTTTTTACCTGAATCTGATGATGGGTGACCGCTTTCACCCCGGTTTTGATCACATGGGCTCCCTCACGGAATAGTTCTCCCTTTGCCTTTGCCCTTAATCCTTCTTCTCCAATGACCTCTACCTTAAATTTCTTAAATAAAAGATTCTCCACATCGTGAAGATAGAGAAGCTCGTTTAACCAATCAACCATCAGCCGCTCCAGGCTCTCTCCCTTAAGTTCAACCTGTCTCTCTTCCTTTTGCCTTACTCTCCTTAAATCGGTGATGAGGTGGAAGAAGGCTTCGGCGGCATTTTCAAAAAGCTCCTTGAGATCCTCGCCATACACGATCAGCCCTATATCTGCTGTGTGATCCAGGATTTCAAAACGCTTTCTTCTCTTTTTGGCCTTTGCTCCCGCATCCATATATATTGACAACCTTAAAAAGGTAATGACATCGATTTTTAAAATCCCTCCTGGCCTCCCTTTGCCAAAGGGAGGGATTACCCCTCTTTGGCCGCCGGCCCATAGGGCCTCTGGCCCGGAGGGCAAAGAGGGGGGAGGGGAGATTTTCTAATGGTCATGTCTACTCAATTTTGAGACTGCTCTTGAACTGCAGATCACACGGACCTCTTTTTTTCAACCTTCTGTCTGAAATGTTCTTTCGAAACAAAAACCCGTTCATGTTCCCCCTCGGCGACCTTCTCCTTCTCGTCATAGGCATCCACCAGAAAGAGAAGCCGATTCTTATGAACCTCCTTCAGGATGGCATTCCCCGTCACTTTCATGCCAAGAGGCGTAGCGGACAGGTGTTTGATTTTCACCTGCGTTCCGAGACTCAATTGGTCCGGAGGGATAATATCCTGAATGGCGTCGATTGCCGCTTCCTCCATCAGTTGAATCAGCCTCGGGGTTGAGAGGACATTGATGGGTAGATCGCCCAACCGGCTCACCAGATCCTCTTCCGTCACAATCATCTCAGCTTTTCCCATCAATCCCGGTATCATCTCGACTCCCCTTAAATTAACCTATCCTTCAATTTAATATTTGATGGTCTAGTAAAAAGTCTGAAGAGGAGATTTTTGTCATTCCTGCGCAAGTCCCGCTCTTAGCGGGATATTTTCATATAGTTGGAATTCTCTGGATTCCCGTTTTCGCGGGAATGACGGCTTTTTACGATTCCACCATATTTAGAACTCAGTCAAAATCTCATCATCATAAATCTTTTCCAGTCTCGCCTTATGGGTTGACTCTTCCTGGGCGAGAATCAACAATAATTTCTTCAGGTTTGAATCCGTAACCAGTTTTGAGGTCGAGGTGTAAAGATTCTGGGACTTCTCCTCATTCTTAATCGCCATTCGGAGAAGTTCCTCATAGGTCAGTTCCGGGCCGAAGGGGATATCATCCATTCTTTCACTCATTCCCAGTCCTTGGGTCTCTTTCAATTTCACCCGGCCGATCTTCTTTAAATCGAACGCCTCAAGCTTCTTCTTATGCTTTTCCTCTTCTTCAGCCAACTCTTCAAAGAATTTCTTGACCCCGGGTTGCGCCCGGTCTGCGGCAATTCGGTAAGCGGTTGCCGCATCTGCCTCCTTCCGTATCGCAAATCTTAAAATCTCTTCCAGGCTATTCAATCTCATCTTTTCCCTCCTTCTGGAAAAACATCTTCACTTCAGTTACAATTCGCTCTGCTTGATTGTAAAACTCTTCCGGAACCATCACTCTTCCCCATCCTTTCTGGAGAACGTAAAGCCCGTCATAGGCTGTGTCGAGAAAGGACTTGATCATATAAGGAATCTCTGCTTCTTCCAATGCCCGAGAAACCCGGTCTCCTTCAAACCGGTTATCGATCGCTCCAGCCTGAACCCAGCGTGACATTCTGAACTCCTTTTTCATTATTCATAACTCCCCCTCACCCCCTCTTACTCTTAAGAGGGGGGATATACCCACACAAAAGCCGGCAGTATTTTATTATATAATGAAAGAGCCATAACCCAAAGCATATTTTTTTATTTTTTCTTTTATACCTCAGGTGGCATGAAAAATTCAGTTGAAAAATGTATAATTGAGATTATAATGGAAGAGCATAAATCCAATCCGGTAGCAAGGAGGCGATATGGTCACGAAGAAGGTGGATGAAAAATCTTTTGGGGCGAAGATGAAACAGCTCCGGCAACTGAGAAAGCTTTCGTTTGAAACCCTTGCCAATAAAACCGGGCTTTCACACCGTTATCTCCGTGAGATTGAAGAGGGAAAAACCATCCCTCCCGTTGCAGCGGTCATTCAGATATCGAAAGCCCTTTCAATCGACTCCGGTTCTTTCCTCTCTGCCGAGGAACAGGAAGCCTTAGCCAAAAAAAGGAGAGAAAGTTTTTACAAACGGACCCAGACTTACTCATACAAGACTCTCACTCCCGATGCAGAGTCTAAACACATGAAGGCTTTTCTCGTCACTATCGACCCCCGGCAGGACCATCGGATGGTAGATTACCGCCATGAGGGAGAGGAATTTGTTTATGTCTTAAAAGGAGAGGTCGAGGTCAGGGTGGGCGAAAATCAGAATCATCTCAAGAAAGGGGAGACCCTCCATTTCGATTCAGGCATTCCCCACAAACTCCGCAATCTCGGAGATGACGAGGCCAAACTCCTGGTGGTGCTGTATACCCCATAAACATTATGGAATAATGGAAAAATGGAATGGTGGAATAATGGCTTTTAAAAGCAAAAACCATGTTCTATTTCTTCTTATCAATTTTCCAATATTCCATCATTCCAATATTCCAAGCTTTTATTCTCTCCAGTTCCTGGGGACGCCTGCGAAAGAGGCCTTCCGTTCCAATTCACTCAATTGACCCTCAAAATATCGGATCGCATTATTAATCCGGTTCAGTTCCGCCCGCGACCCCCGGCTTTCATAATTTGCCTTTAGCCTTCTTAACTCTTCCAGATTCCGGTTATAAAACCTGAACTGACCGATCCAGTAATCCCGGCTATATCCGCCGGGCCGGTCGGGTGACGGTGTTCCCTGCATGGAAAAGAGCGTCATCTTTCCGTTGAGGGAATCGATCACGACCTTGAATTTATTCAGAAAGGAGTTTCCCAGAAGGCCGGAATAGGAAGGCATGTTATAGACGAGGGTATCCACATTTTCCACCTCCGCCTTTCCCACCTGGACCGATCTCAAGGTCACCAGTGGGGTGAGCATAATATCGCTGGCACTTGCCACACGAATAAAAGGGGTGGTTTCGTTAATCGGGATGCTTAATTCATTGGCTATTTGCCGGCTGATGAGAGTAAAGCTTGCCCCTGTATCCACAATAAAATATTGCTTCGACCTTCCGTTCAGGATAACCTCTGTCAGCCATAGTTCATGTCTCCTGAAGAGATTCACCTCATATCCCTGAGTGTCGGCCGTCCCTGGAAGAGAAGTGATGCCGGGAGATGCCTTGGGCCTCTCCTGAGTCTCTGGCGCAGGGGGCTCTCTCATCTCCTTTGGAGCCTTTCGCATCTCAGCATCGGAACGGTATTTCTCCGGAACCTTTGAAAGATCATCGGCAAAATGGAGCGTCCCCTTCTCATCCACCCACTTATACATTTCTCCGTAGCAAGGGGTGACAAATAGAATTAAAATGATGAGGGAGGGGATAAAGCCTTTCGCTCTCGTTTTCATAATTATTTAAAACATTTTACTTTTTGTAAAAAGAGTTGTCAATTGCCCTCTTTAAACTCTTCTGCTATAATTTTTTTAAATGAAAACCTACTCGCTCCATCCCGAATCTATTCGAAACCTCTTTAACAACATCGCTCCCACTTACGATCTTCTCAATCACCTTCTCAGCCTCCGGAGAGACTTCTACTGGAGAAAGATGGCGGCCCTGGAATTCAAAGAATGCAATGGCTGGATGCTTGACGTTGCTACTGGCACAGGAGATGTTTTGATTGAAATGATCCGGCAGGTGGATAGCGAACGAAAGGTCTTCGGAATAGACTTCTCAGAATCAATGATCATAAGGGCCCGGGAAAAACTTTCGAGGAAGGGACTTCTTAAAAAAGTCGGTCTCGGACTTGGAGATGCCTTATCCCTTCCTTTCAGGGAAAACACCTTCAGCGGTTCGATGATCGCTTTTGGGTTGAGAAATATTGTGGACAAACAGCAGTCTCTCTCCGAGATGGTCCGTGTGGTGGGACCAGGCGGAAAGGTCGTGATCCTTGAATTTACCTTTCCACAAAAAGGGCTGATGAAAAAGCTCTACCCCATCTATTTTAAAAAGATTCTTCCCCGGATTGGCGGGATGATCTCTGGTGACAGAAGCGCCTATGCTTACCTTCCCGAATCCGTCCTCCATTTTCGATATGCCGAAGAATATGAGGAATTGATGAGGAAATCCGGATTGACCAACGTGCACTCCCGGCCGCTGACAGGAGGGGTTGCCTCCATTATATCCGGAATAAAAAAAGAGTGATGATCCGGCCCTTCTCTCTCTCAGACCTGAACGCTATTCTCAAAATCGAACGAGAGTCCTTCCCGAAATCCCCCTACGACCGGATGACCTTCGTCCACCTCCACTCCCTTTATCCTGAACATTTTCTTGTCTATACCGGAACCACCGGTGACAAAGAGGACCGGATCTGGGGTTACATCATCTTCTCTCCGGAAGAACATATCATCTCTCTTGCCGTTCTTACCCCGCAGAGAAAAAAGGGGGTCGGGAAAGAACTTCTCCAGAAGGCCATGGAGACTCCTCGTCTGAAAGGGTTGCAGGCGGAAGTGAGAAGAAGCAATCTCGGAGCACAGGCTTTTTACTTACGCATGGGATTCCGGATCGTCGGCGCCGTCCCGAATTATTACGGGAACGAGGATGCCCTCATTATTCAATGGACGCCCTCCATCTCCGGGAGAGCCTAATGACACCGATTGTTCTTCATTGATCAATGTATGTCTAATCTGTGTAATCGGTCTCTAATCGATGTAATCAGATATCTCCAAATCACATTGACAAGAGTGGGACTCTCTGTTATTGGGTTTATGGAAAATTGAACACATAGGAGGATCTATGAGCGGAATTTTTGGTATCGTCTCGAAAAAAAACTGCGCTGACATGCTCCTTTACGGGATTGATTATCATTCCCACATGGGGACCGAATACGGAGGCATGGCAGTCATGGGCAGACAGTTCCACCGCTCCATCCATGACATCAGTAAGAGTCAGTTCAAATCCAAGTTTTATGATGACTATAAAACGATGAGAGGCCCTATGGGGATTGGGGTGATCAGCGATAGGGATCCCCAGCCCCTGATCATCGCATCCAGGTTCGGCAATTTCGCCATTGTCGTGGCAGGGCTGATAGAGAATGTGAATGAATTGGGCTCAGAAATTCTTAAAGACGGGGAGACCTTTGGCGAGATGTCAAGCCGCGGAATTAACTCCGTGGAATTGATCGCCAAACTCATCACCCGGGGCCGCACCCTCCTCGAAGGGATCGAGGGAGTCTATGACCGGATCAAAGGCTCTGCCTCCATCCTCCTTCTTAAAAAAGAGGGTATCTATGCCGCCCGTGACCGTTTGGGTCGAACCCCTCTCGTGCTCGGAGAAAAAGATGGGGAGTATGCGGTTGCCACCGAAACCTGTTCCTTTCTCAATCTCGGGTTCAAGGTCAAAAAGTATCTCGACCCCGGAGAGATCATCCTCATCGGAAGAAAGGGGCTCGTAGAAAAATCACCTGGCCAAAAAAGGAATCATATCTGTGCCTTTTTATGGATCTATACGGGTTACCCTGCCTCAAGCTATGAAGACATCAGCGTGGAGCTTGTCAGGGAACGCTGTGGAAGGGCTCTGGCTCGAAAAGACGGCGTGAAGGCGGACCTGGTAGCAGGCGTTCCGGATTCAGGTGTCGGCCATGCCATCGGTTATTCCATGGAGTCAGGCGTTCCTTATCGGAGACCATTGGTGAAATATACACCAGGCTACGGCCGGAGTTACACCCCTCCTTCCCAGGAAATCAGAGACCTGGTGGCAACGATGAAACTCATTCCCATTGGGTCGGTGATTCAAGGAAACCGGATCGTTCTCTGCGAAGACTCCATCGTCAGGGGGACCCAATTAAAGAACTACACGATCAAAAAACTTCGGGAGTGCGGAGCCAGGGAAGTTCATATCCGGCCCGCCTGTCCTCCTCTGATGTTCCCATGCCGGTTCGCCCTTTCCACCCGCTCCACCAAGGAGCTGGCCGCTCGAAAGGCGATTCGGGCCCTCGAGGGGAAAGAGATCGAAGACGTCAGGGAATATATTGATCAGCGATCAAAAAAATATAAACGAATGGTGGATTGGATACGCGAGGAACTTGGAGCAACCACTTTGAAATATCAGAAAATTGAAGATATGGTGGCAGCGATCGGTCTCCCCCGTGAAAACCTCTGTCTCTATTGCTGGACGGGAGACTACGATATTTAAATTCGGATTTCGGATTGCGGATTTCGGAGTTTAATTCCGCACTCCGCATTCTGCATTCCGCAATTGTTTTATTTAGAAAACCTCACAATATCTCCTACTTTGATTCCGTTCTTCGAGAACCATCCCTGATTCATCTCCAGGGCGTAGAGGATCGGTTTGGGCGGCGGGTGAGAGGTCAGGGTCAAGGGTTTCATGTCCGTGATCTTTACAATCCGGCTCTCTCTGTCGATGAAGGCAATGCTAAGGGGGATGTAGGTGTCTTTCATCCAGAAACTGTGATGCCCCTCTTCTTCGAAGATAAAGAGCATCCCTTCTTCCTTCCCCAGATGCTTTCTCCCCATTAATCCGACGGCTCTCTCTCCCGGAGTCCTGGCCACCTCCACCTGGATCTCTCTTCCCTTGATGAAAAGGGGAATCTTCTGAAGGTTTTCAGAATAAGCCATGGAGATCGGCAGGAGAAGAAAGATAAAGAGGACTGCTTTAATCCTTTGGCCCGGAGACATGTTTCCCCTTTCCACTTCCCTCCCTCTCCTCGATCTGGTCAGCGAGCCTTCGGATCTCATCTCTGATCTTGCCAGTATTCCATTGGATGAATAATACCCAGAGGGGAAGGAGAAGCCAGATGATGAGAAGGATTCCCAGAAAGACGAATATGGCGATACCAAGCCCGAAGGGAAGTTCCTTAAAAATCTGCTCAAAATAAGCTTCCATGCTGTTTTATGACCTCCTTCGTCTGCGGTAGTGTAGTGATTCAGTCATTCGTTCGTGGTGAGCCCTTCGACAGGCTCAGGGTGAACGGGTAAGTAAAGAAGTGATAGATTCGCTACCATAGGTTATCTGTCGTCTTTTGCTCAAAGGCATCTCCTGTATTTACTGCTTTCTTCTATTTCTGCTGTTCACCACCCAATTTCTTCCTCAGCTTTTCATTGATTTTGAGGATCTCGTCCGCATCCGAACCGCTCAGCTCCCAGGAGTAGTTATCTTTTCCATCCCGCTTCAACTTGATCTTTACCTCGGGAGGAAGGGGCTCTGCCTTCTCCACCTTCTCTTTTTCAACAATCACCTTTGGAGCCGGTAAACCTTCCGATATTTTCTGTGAGGAAGATGGCTTGCCATCACAGGCCGCCATGAAGACCAGAAGGACAAAGACCGCCAATAACATTCTCATAATAGGATGGACCCTCCTTGTAGATGTAACTTCTTCATCCCCCTATTAACCCCTCCCTCCCTCCCCTTAACTTAAGGGGAGGTGAGGTGGGGTTAGACCAAAGACCTTCTAACGGGGCCTACTCTATCTTAATGAGTTGCCTGCACCCTTTTAAAAACTCCTCTTTGGAACTGACTTCCTGGGGATAGGAATACGTTTTGAATTGGACCTCTGTCCCCTTTGGAACATATCCCCCCTGAGTCAACTTCACCTGAATCCTTTCGCCAATCTCTCTGGCCAGTTTCTCATCGATGAATGAGAAGAGGTAAATCAGGCTGTTTGGGAAAGGGACGATGTTGTCGACAGAACGAACCATCTTCTGGATTGCATATCTCACGTCCCCCCAGGAGTCGTGACTCAGCGCCATTTCCCGCTTCATCTTCGGGTCCCAGAACTTGATCCGAACCATCGAAAAAAAGAGCCCATCCTTTTCAGCCTCTTCCAGCATCGGCTGGATGAGAAGCTGGAAGATGTTACTCACGACAAGAAGGGGGAGCGTAAAGACGAAGGAGGTCCCGCTCCCCAGCCTGCTCTCTGCCTGGATAAAGCCTTTATGCCCTTCGATGATCTCTTTGGTGATGGCAAGTCCCAGGCCCGATCCCATGGAGATGCCTGTCTGCCCCTGATAGAACCGGTCAAATACTCTGGGCAAGTCTTCCGGTGGAATTCCAATGCCTGTATCGCTCAGCACCACCTTCAGGTAGTCCCGTTTTTCAGTCACCCCTCTCGTATCGATTGTGATCTTTCCTCCGGTTGGAGTGAACTTAATTCCATTGTTGATGAGATTGATCAACACCTCCACCAATCGGTTCCGGTCGATCAAGACCTGAGGCATATCCGGGTCGAGTTGGTTCTCAAGGGTAATCCTCTTCTCTTCGAGCGCATGAGCCAGTGTCATCGACGCATCTTCGACCACTTCCATCAGACGGGCGGGTTCAAACTTTAACTGCAACCCCTTTCCGGACTCGATTCTCGAAAAATCCAGAAGTGTATCGATGAGGTTCGTCAGCCGTAAAATGTTTTTGTGGGCGATGCCCAGATACTCCCTCTGGTCTTCGCTGAGAGTCCCTCCGTGTCCTTCAAGCATGAGGGAGATAAACTCTTTGATGACAGTCAGAGGGGTACGGAGTTCATGTGAAACGCTTGAGACGAAAATGGATTTTAGATTATCGAGCCTTTTAAGATCTTCATTCGCCTTTTCCAGTTCGACTGATTTCTGCTTCACATCCCTGAGGAGCCCTTTCTCACGGACCACCCGGTTCAGCTTGGCTGTCATCTCATCAAGGGAAAAAGGTTTGGGGACATAATCCGTTGCTCCGGATTCAACCACATCGGTGAACGTATAGGATGCGCCATGGCCGGTCATGGCAATGATATGGATATCCGGGAATTCAGACCGGACGGCTTTCATCAACTCAAACCCGTCCATCTCAGGCATCTTAATGTCGGTGATTAAAATGGTAAAAGGTTCACTTCTTAATCGCTCCAACGCCTCCCTGCCATTTTTGGCTGTCATCGCCTCATAACCGATATGGCTCACATAAGAGGCGACCATGTCCAGAATGATGCTTTCATCATCCACGATTAAAATCCGTTCCGTTTCCACATCCACCATCCTTTGGCTTTTGAGTAAGGATATTCTTTTTATTGAACAATTTCAATAAAAATTAAAAGATTACCGTAATGCCTCAGTTACAAGGGTAATTTCATTTCATTGATAGGCCGAGTCGATAGGCGAGGCCTGCTGCAGGTCTAACCCCGCTTCCCCGATAGGCGGGACAAGAATGTCCCGCCTATCGGGCTGTAATTAAACTTTATCAGGAATGAGGTGACCCCCATAACCGAGGTATTACAGACTACCTGCCCTCCGGCTCCCTCCTCCAGTGATTAAAAAAATTCCAGAATCGTTCCGAGGTCCCGGAAGGCAGATTAAGAAATTGAACGCCGGCAGGAATCGTCTCCTCCGGGAGATGGAGGTTCATCTCTTTGATCTCCTTGTAATAACATCCAATGGCTCTGGCCACCTCCATCAGGGGAAGGGGTTGTCTCAGTTCAATCTGGACCCTTTCCAATTGCAGGGGGTCATAGACCTCCCGATCCTCAAGATGAAACCCGAATTTTCCGGGATCGGAGAGGATGATCTTGGCCACCGCAATCTTATAGACATATCGCTCTGTTTCCATGGGGAGGTCGAGGTAGAAATAGCTCCGCGTTTTCTGGAAGTCGATCTCCCTTCTGATACGGTTTTCTCCCGCATTATAGGCCGCCATCGCCAGGCTCCAGCTTCCGAATTCTTCATAGAGGTTTTTCAGATAGGTCAGTGATCCTTCCGTTGCTTTTAAAAAGTCGAAACGCTCATCAAGAACTTTGCTCCTCCGCATCCCGTATTTTTCTCCCGTGGAAGGAATGAACTGCCAGATCCCTGCCGCTCCTGATGAGGAGACCGCATGAGGCCGCAGACCGCTTTCCGCAATAGCAACATACTTCAGATCATCAGGAAGGTTCAGCTCTTTCAGCCTCTTTTCGATATGGGGGAAGTAGCGCCGCGCCCTTTTCATCCACAAGAGGATCTGAGCATGACTATCCAGGGTCACGATGAATTCCCGGTCCAGATTTTCCCAGACAGTTTTGTCCTCCAAGGGAAATCTCTCTCCGCATAAGGTCACCTCTTTGGGAAGTTTATAGGAGGAAAGAGGCGGACGAGCCTGAATATTTCTGAAATGCTTTTCGAGGAATACGATTTCTGAGCGAAGTTTGGAAATGGACTCTTCAAGTCTTTTAATCCTTTCCGCCAATGCCTCAATCTTCTCTGAGGACTCCCTTTCGATGATGATCATCTGAGGTTCGGATTCTTTTTTGAGGGAAGAGTCGGTGGCACAACCGACAACCCATAAAGAAAACCATAGGATAAATCCGATCATTTCCAGATGCTTCATCTCTCTCTAACCTCTTTTAAAAAACTGCCTTTCCCACAATGAATATCATAATTCTTCTTTAGGTTTCAAGGATCGCTTTCCCTTTCAACTCTTAACGCCGGAGTGTTATAATTGATTTCATGAGACATCCTTTTCTCTGGATCATCATCGCATTTTTTCTCCTTACTTCTTTCGGCTGCATGAAAAGAGTTTCCCCTCCCTGGGTTTTAAAAATCTCCGCGGGCAGTCCCCCTCCTGGAGTAGACGAAGTTTTAAAACTCCCGGTCGGTGAAAAAATATCTTTTCAGCAACTTATGAATGATCTCCAAGGAGCACGGGTGGTTTTTATTGGAGAATCCCATGATCAAATCGAGCACCACCAGATTCAGGTGAGAATTCTGAAAGATCTTCTGGCCAGGGGAAGAGAGGTAGCGGTTGGGATGGAAATGTTCGAGAGGTCGCAACAGCCCGTCCTCGACAGGTGGAGCAGGGGACTCTTAACCGAAGAAGAATTTCTAAAAGAAGTCCAATGGGAGAAGACCTGGAGCATGGATTATCAGCTCTACAGGCCCATCCTCGATGAGGCAAAGAGCCATCATCTCAAAGTGGTCGGCCTCAATGTCGAAAGGGACCTGGTTAGAAAAGTGGCCCAGAACGGGATCGAAAAGCTATCCCCGGAAGATAACGCAAAGCTTCCGGAAATCGGCCCGGTAGATAAAGAACATCTTGCGTATATCAAAACCATCTATAAGGATCATCAGGGTGGATCCGCTGAAAAGTTTAAACATTTTTACCAAGCGCAAATCTTATGGGACGAAGGCATGGCAGAAACGCTTTCACAATTTCTTAATTCTTCCGAGGGCGCCGGAAAGACGGTTGTTGTTATAGCCGGGAGCGGTCATATCGTTTTCGATTTCGGAATCCCGAAAAGGTTTTATCGAAGAACCCCCCTCCCCTACCAGACCCTTGTTTTGAAAACATGGGAGAAAAACCTCGATGAGGGTCTCTCCATTTCAGGGGTTTCAAAACCCTTGGCCAATTATCTCTGGATCACCCAGCCAACTCCGTCCGAGAAGAAGAGACCGAGGATCGGTATTGTCTTGAAAGAGATGGAAGAACCCAAGGGGGTATGGATTGAGCGGGTTATCCCGCAGAGCCCCGCAGAAAAGGCGGGGTTACTTCCTGGAGACCAAATTCTTTCTGTCAACGAAAAGGAAATCATAACATTAAAGGATCTCCACCATGCGGTGGCCGGAAAAGATCCAGGAAAAGAGATCGCCATGACCATCCTCCGTAAAGGATCAAAAAAGGAAATGACAGTGACCTTTTAATAGAGTCGGGCCTGCAATCTTGCAATTAACTCTTTAACCCATATTCTTACCTTGCATTTCCTTCACCCTTTCCCTTGTAATCCCTCAGTTAAAGACAGGGAAAAGGGTCGGGAGGTTCTTCTGGAAAAGCCTTGAAGCGAAACCTCTATCCGTTCAAATGCGTAGGTTTGTTTCCTAAAATCACAATGCAAAGGGCAGGATGGCTGGTTCGTATAACCTCTATGATCGCTTTACAAGGTTTTGGAGGGAGAACCTTCCGACCCTATTGGGTCAAATACCACCCCATAACGGAGGGGTTCCCTTTTTCTAAACTCTCTATTTGACAAAACCTTTGAAGAAGTAATAATTTAAAACCGATCATCTTTCTGAGGAGGACTTCTGCGCGCACAGGTGAAGAATCCATTGAAAATCACTGTGGGCATTATGGATAGGCAAGCCGAAATATCAGGCCATCTGGACGGGTGTTTCTTCGGAGAGGAATTTGGCCCTGTTTCGGGCAGGTTTACGGCAAAGGTCACGGAAGAAACGGTTGTCCTTTTTGATCAGGCTCATCGCCAAATTTTTCGCTCTCCATTGATCAAGCTCACCGCTGGAGAAGACTCTTTTTTTTCTCTCTTCAATGTCACCATCGGGAACCGCTTCCACTGGGAGAGGGCGGAAGACCAGACCTTTCAGGGAGACCTGATTCTCCGGCTCTGCAAGGATGCGACGATTTGCGCCATTAATGAAATCCCCCCGGAGAATTATCTGACAAGCGTGATCTCCTCGGAAATGAACCCTGACACACCGATGGAATTTTTGAAAGCCCACGCCATCCTGTCCCGGAGCTGGCTTCTGGCTGCGCTTAATCGAAAGAAAAAAGTAAACCAAATGTCCATTTCGACGGAGAATATCTCTCCGGGAGAAGTGATCCGGTGGTATGACCGGCAGGATCACGTTCTCTTCGATGTTTGCGCTGATGATCACTGTCAACGCTATCAGGGCATTAAGAAGACCGTATCCACACAGACTGGAGAAGCGGTCCGGCAAACCGATGGAATGGTAATGATTTTTCAGGAGGAAGTCTGTGATGCCCGATATTCCAAGGCCTGCGGAGGGATTACGGAAAACTTTGACACCGCCTGGAATAACAAACAAGTCCCATATCTGACAAGCATTTCGGATGCCCCGTTCCTTCATCGGCAGATCAAAACAGAGGAAGAAGCTTCACGCTGGATACTCTCGAACCCGGAGGCCTACTGCGATACAACGGATGAAAGTCTTCTTAAAAAGATACTCCTGGGTTTTGACCGGGAGACAAAAACCTTTTTCCGATGGAGGATCGAATACTCGCGGACAGAGCTTGAAGAGATTCTTCGAGAAAAATCGGGGTTTGATTTCGGAACCCTGAAAGAAATCATCCCCCTTCACCGTGGCCCTTCGGGCCGAATCTCCCGGTTAAAAATTGTTGGTTCGAAGAAAACTATGGTCGTGGGCAAGGAACTCGAAATAAGGCGCTGGCTCTCCCGGACTCACCTTTACAGCAGCGCCTTCATTGTGACGGCTGATGCCGAGAGATTTATTTTTCACGGCGCTGGTTGGGGGCACGGCGTGGGACTCTGTCAGATCGGCGCCGCTGTCATGGCAATTCAGGGATTTTCAGCGGAGGAAATTCTCAGGCATTATTTCACAGGCGTGGAGATAAAGAAAATCTACTGAAGAAATGAAGTTGGAATAATGGAATAATGGAATGATGGACTATTGGAAGAATGGGAAGAAATCTAAACCAGCATCGCGAAATCCATGGGCATGGGTTCCTTCTCTATACATAGCCGAGGGAATCCCTTATACCATGGCAATGACGGTCTCAGTCGTCCTTTACAAGCGACTGGGCATCTCAAACACCGACATCGCTCTTTATACAAGCTGGCTCTATCTTCCCTGGGTCATCAAACCGCTTTGGAGTCCCTTGGTCGACCTTTTTAGAACGAAGCGCTACTGGATTCTTCTGACACAACTGGCCATTGGAGCATCACTGGCTTCTGTTGCGTTCACCATTCCAACTTCACATTTCTTTCAATACACTCTCGCCTTCTTCTGGCTGATGGCCTTCAGCTCGGCAACCCATGACATTGCGGCTGATGGCTTTTACATGCTGGGGCTTCGGGAGCAACACCAGGCCGCTTTTGTCGGAGTGCGAACGACTTTCTACCGTATCTCCATGATCGCCACTCAGGGCGGGTTGGTCATTCTTGCGGGCACCCTCGAAGCAAGCGGTTACGATATTCCCGTAGCCTGGGCGATTGCTCTCCTTGTAGCCGCTTGCGTCTTTTCGGCCCTTCTCTTCTATCATTCTCTTATTCTCCCCTCTCCAGCCTCGGATCGGCCGGTAAGTCGCATATCTTCATCATCCATCACGCTGGAGTTCCTTCACACCTTCGGTCTCTTCTTCAGAAAAAAGGGCATCCTCACCATTCTTGCCTTCCTCCTCTTCTACCGATTTGCAGAAACCCAGATCGTTAAGATCATCGCCCCCTTTCTGCTCGACCCTCGGACAGTGGGAGGGCTGGAACTCACCACGTCGGAAGTTGGAATCATCTATGGCACGGTGGGAATCATTTCACTTATGCTCGGAGGACTATTAGGCGGGTATGCCATTTACAGAAAAGGGCTCAAGTTCTGGATATGGATCATGGTCTGCGCCGTGCACCTGCCGGACCTCGTCTATGTCTATCTCTCGCAGGCATTGCCTGACAATCTCTATTTGATTAATCTCTGCATCGCCGTCGAGCAATTCGGTTATGGTTTTGGCTTTACAGCCTACACCATGTTCATGATCATGGTATCGGAGGGGGAGTATAAAACGGTTCATTACGCCATCGCCACAGGTATCATGGCTCTGGGAATGATGGTGCCCGCCATGTTCAGTGGCTGGTCGCAGGAACTGATGGGATATTCCAACTTCTTCCTCTGGGTCATGGTCGCAACTATCCCGGGTTTTATCGTAACAGGGCTCGTAAAGATTGATCCGGAGTTCGGAAAAAAGAAAGAATAGGGAGTTGGGGTGATAGGGTGATGGGGAGAGACATAAAGAAACGACGATTCAAGACAGCCTTCGTTCTGGGCGCAGGCTTGGGAACGCGGCTCAGACCACTGACGGAGAAGTGCCCGAAGCCACTTCTGGAGATCGGAGGGCGTCCCCTCATCACTTACGCAATGGATCATCTTATCAAAGTCGGTGTTGATCGCTTCATTGTGAACACCCACCATTTATCAGAAGTCTACCTGGAAAAGTTCCCTGACCAACGATGGCGCAAAGCGCCCATCCTCTTTCGCCATGAACCCATCCTTCTTGATACGGCAGGAGGATTGAAAAACATTGAAGATCTTCTGGACGAAGACGAAGCCATCCTCTGCTACAATGGCGATGTGATGACCGATATTCCGTTACAGAGACTTCTAAAGGCACACGAACAGAACCGCCCGGAGGTAACACTTGCCCTGCGAAGCAGCGGCCCTCTTCTTAATGTGAATATGAATGAGGCGGGTGAGATATGTGATCTCCGGCATACCCTCAGGAACCCAGGGGTTCAAAACTGTCAATTTACAGGCATCCATGCTGTAGAGACCTCGTTTCTCCGTTTTCTTGAAGCCGGTAAAATAGAATCCGTTGTTACTGCATTTATTAGAAGAATCATACAAAGTCCTGGTTCGATCCTGGGGGTTGTCATTGATGAGGGGGAGTGGGATGACATTGGCTCCATAGAAGCTTACGAAGAGATGGCAAAGCGCATAGCGTTAAAATAATCCAAACAAATTCCGTTCAAGAATGGGAATTTAGATAAATGACTCCGCAATCCGAAATCCCTGCCCGTCCGACAGGCGGGCGAAATCCGAAATTTGAAGCGATCATTCTCTTTGTACGAGAGGCCTTTGGGCTTTCAGAGTCCGTCTACATAGAAATAACTCCCCTGGAAGGGAGGGGTTCTGATCGGATTTTTTTCAGGTTGACATGGAAACCGAATCACTCGGCCATTCTGATCTATTACGACCCGAGGCGTCTGGAGAACACTTATTACGCTGACATTGCCCTATTTCTCCGGGGCATTGATGTGCCGGCGACCAGGCTGATCCAGCACGATTCGGCCCGATGCCTTATCGCCATGGAAGACCTCGGAGATACTGATCTCTGGTCTCTAAGGAACGCCCCCTGGGAAATTCGAAGAACTCTTTATCAAAAAACACTTTCCATCATTCACAAGCTCCACTGCTTCCCCGAAAAGGATTTCCCTTCGGCACGAGTGAAACTCATGGAAAGCTTTGGCCCTGATCTTTATCGATGGGAGCAGGATTACTTCAGAGACCATTTCGTCAGAAATGTCTGCGGGGTCGAGCTTGAGCCTTCTTTTGAGAAAGAACTTGAGGCAGAGCTTTCCGCTCTTGCGGAGAGGCTTAATGGAACAGAACGATGCCTCATCCACCGGGATCTGCAATCCCAGAATGTGATGATCCATGACGGAGAACCCTTTCTCATCGATTTTCAGGGCATGCGTTTCGGAAGTTTCTTCTACGACCTTGGCTCGCTTCTATGTGACCCTTATGTCGAATTTAGCAGTGACCAGAGGATGGACCTTCTTCTTTACTATTTCAACCTTTCCAAACAGGACTTGAGCTGGGAAGGTTTCCAGAAGATGTTCTGGGAGGCTTCGGCACAGCGCCTCATGCAAGCCCTCGGAGCCTATGGATTTTTAGGCCTCAAGAAAGGGCTTAAAACCTTCCTTGAGCATATCCCTACCGGAGTTCAAAATCTTCAACTTGCGTCTTCTCAGGTAGCCACCTTCCCCTGTCTCCAAGAACTTTCCATGGGGTGCCAGAGGGTAATCGAGCAAAAGGGAGGACATTCTTGAAGCCTTTCACCATCGTCATCCCTTACAGGCCAGAACCTTTTTTCAAGAAGATCCTGCTTTCTCTAATGGAATCACGCTTGGTCGAGCGGATGATGATTTTGGCTCAGGAACCGGTTCATTTCCATATGGATAAGTGCCATCTTCTTGTCACAAGCCCCCTCCCCTCTCACAAAACACTCGGCCTGATTATGGATGGAATCCGAACGAAGTATCTTCTTCTTTTATTGGAGGCTCAGCAAATTTCGATCGAACCTAAAGCCTTGGAGAGATTTTTGGAGGTAGCTGAATCCACAAAAGCAGGCATGGTCTATTCCGATTTCTATGACCAAAGCGATCAAGGGAAAACCAACCATCCGCTCAATGACTATCAATTGGGAAGTGTGCGTGATGATTTTGACTTTGGCGCCATCATCCTCTTCTCAGTCCCCGCCATCCAAAGAGCCCTCGAAAAATACGGCACCATACCTGAGGTGGAAATTTCCGGCCTCTACGATCTTCGCCTCAAGGTCTCCATCGACCACTCGATCTACCATCTGAAGGAGCCCCTCTACAGCGTTATTAAAACAGAGGGGCTTTCGAGCGATGGGAAATTATTCGCATACCTCGATCCTCAACATCGAGCTCTCCAGAAGGAGATGGAGACTATCTTCACCGAATACCTGAAGAACATTGGAGCCTATCTGCCACCTAACTTTAAGGAGATTGAACAGGTTACCAAATCCTTTCCGGTGGAAACCTCTGTAATCATCCCTGTCCGGAATCGTAAAGAGACTATTGGAGACGCCTTGAAAAGCGCTCTTTCTCAGGAAACCGATTTTCCATTCAACATCATTGTCGTGGACAACCACTCAAAAGATGGAACAACAACCATCCTTTCCGATTTCTCCAAGCAGTATTTTAACCTGAAGTACATTGTTCCAGAGAGGACTGATCTTGGGATAGGAGGTTGCTGGAACGAGGCCCTTCAGCATAAAGCCTGCGGCCGTTATGTCGTTCAGCTCGATTCGGACGATCTCTACAACGGCAACCGCACCCTCCAGAAGATGGTGGACATGCTGCGTCAGGGAAATTTCGCCATGGTGATCGGCTCCTATACAATTGTCAATGAAAGGTTTGAAGAGATTCCGCCCGGCCTTATCGATCACCGTGAATGGACCGATGAGAATGGCCGCAACAATGCGTTGCGCATCAATGGTCTGGGCGCCCCGAGGGCTTTTGACACCAGTCTCATGCGGAAAATTGGATTTCTCAATGTGAGCTACGGTGAGGATTATGCGGCGGCATTGCGAATATGCAGGGAATATCGGATCGGACGAATCTATGAGAGCCTCTACCTCTGCCGGCGCTGGTCAGGCAATACAGACGCAGGGATTAGCCTCGAAGAATTAAACCGAAACAATACCTTCAAAGACGCAATACGGACAGAGGAAATCCTTGCACGGCAAAAAATCGTTCAAAAATAAGAGGAATAGGGACCGCCGATTATTCACTGACCAACTTCAGATATCTCACCAATAGGGAGCCTACAGCGACGATTCCTCCAAGAAGGATAAAGCCGAGAAAGAATAATCCTGCTTCACCGGCCACGCCAAGACCGGCAGTTCCCGCCCCTCCCCCTATGAGAAAACCCAGCGGTACGGTCAGCGAGATGGCTACGTTCTTGATATGAGGAGATCCTATCCTTGCAAGTGCGGCAAAACCCGCTGGGAAGAAAGCGGTGGCAAGAATGGGCTGCAGAAAGATGACCGGTAGGATCCATGACACAGGTGCGATTCCAATCATTGCCGTGGCCAGCCCCGTAGTTAAAAAGACGATCTTCAAAGTCTGTTTCACGCCCAGACGATCTGTCATCCATCCTGCAAGAAATGAGGTGGCCAGGGGCGATATTCTTGAAAGGGCAAGCAATGTGTTCGCCCAGGTCCGATCCATCCCTCTCTCCGAAACCAGATAGAGGGGAAGCATCGAATAGACGCCGAAACTCGCGCCCACACCTAATGAGAAGAAGACCATCATCAGCAACAACGAGGGTTCTTTCAGTAGGCTCTTTAGAGTCCTTAAATTAGGGGCTTCACCGGAGAAATTTCCTCCCTTTCCCCAAAGGGCAAAGACCGCTCCCGCCATCAAAGAAGCCACCCCGATGACGATCAATATGCCCTGCCATGAACACCGTCTCAGGAGAACCTCCGTGAGAAGGGGAGCCACGATAAAACCAAGATTGGGAGCCAGTTCATGAATAGCAATGGCCTTTCCCCAATGGCGCTGACTGACTAAACTCGTTAAGGTTGAAATTCCGGAGGGGAGATAGAATCCGGCCGCCAATCCCAAAAGGAAAAGCCCGGACCGGATCCCCCAGAAGTGATGGGTCGCGCTGACTAAAAAGAGAGCCCCGCCAACTGCGAACGAAGAGAAAATGATCGCCCGCCTGTGTTCGAGACGGGAAGAGACGAACCCCGAGAAAAATAATCCCACACAATATCCCAGCGTGATGAGAAAAAAGAAGGATCCAGCCTCATCATGTCCTATCTTCAGATCTCCCTCGACCGTGGGCATCAGGGGAGAGAGAATAACCCTCGAAAGAAAGTTGACGAAAAAGATACCGACGAGAAAGAGGAGCGGCCCCACATAGGGCAGAAACGATTGGGAAGGCCCCTCCAGTTTTTTTGAATTCGGAACTTCACTCTCTGCCATAATGATGAATCCTCTTTTGCGACCGGATAGGGATGTCTGACCGATGATCTCTCAAGGCTGATCCTTCAGGTCCATCTTCGTCCCCTCGTTTCATTTAAACCTTTTATTAGATTTACATCGTCAAGTCAACCCTCCAATCCATTCAGACATTACATTTTCCCTTTGACACCCGTTGTTCTCCTTCTTATAATGTTTCCGCCAGAAAGGATTTTCGATCTTATGAAAGTTAAGGATACCTTTAATCAAATCCACTTCTTCAGCGCTATTCTGGCATCCACCTTTTTAGCGTTCCAGCTCATCATCATCTCTGTTAATGTCATCCTGAGGTTTGGTTTTAATTCAGGCATCTCCTGGATGGAGGAAATCTCTAAAGATGTCCTGATGACAGCCTTCACCTTTTTAAGCATGGCGATCGGGGTTAAGCTTGATTTACATATCAATGTCAACCTCTTTCCTAAAAAGACTCCCCAATGGGTCGGCACCGCACTGTTGAAGCTTAAACACCTGATTCTTGTCGCGGTCGGCTTTGTCCTCGCCTATTACGGTACCTTGCTGGTATTTGGAATCAAGGCAAGGATTGCCTCCATCCCAATATTACCGGCCTACCTTCAATTCATCATGATGCCTCTGGCGGGAGTATTGATCGCCTATGATTCGATCATGAATCTATTTGGTTTCGAAACAGATCATCTTTATCTCGATCGAAAATTCATGAGCGCTGGAGAAGAGAGATGATGGTTGACCGTCCCGCCATTGCTCTTTTGCTGGGGACCTTTGCGGTTCTCGTTTTATTACGGGTACCGATCACGTTCTGCCTGGCGATGGCCGCCATCTTGACGGGTATCTATTTAAATATTCCCTTAGAAGCCATCGTCAAAGTGATGGCCGATGGGGTCATGAATTTCTCCCTCCTCGCTATCCCCTTCTTTATCATTATGGGAGAAATCATGAATGAAGGGGGCATCTCCCGTAGGATTGTCAATTTAGCCAACCTCTTTGTGGGAAGGCTCCCGGGCGGGCTTGCCCTGGTTAATATCCTTGACAGCATGTTCTTTGGAGGCATCTCCGGGTCTGCTGTTGCTGATGTCTCCTCCCTCGGTTCTATTGTGATTCCAATGATGAAGAAACAGGGATACGATGATGGTTTTGCCGTAGGGTTGACCGTCTGCTCAGCTTGTCAGGGAATCATTATCCCACCCAGTCATAACATGATCATCTATGCCTTTGCCGTTGGCACGGCCTCCCAGTTGGCAGGCGGGTCGTTGTTAGTCCTCTCCGTTGGTAAACTTTTCTTGGGAGGTTATATACCTGGAATACTGATGGGCCTCGCCATGCTTGTAATCGCTCTGGTCATTGCCATTAGAAGAAAATACCCGAGAGGAGAAGGCCATACGTTTAAAGAAGCCATGGTGATCCTGTTAGATGGGTTTCTGGCAATGTGCACAGCCCTTATTGTAGTGGGGGGTGTAGTGATTGGTGTTTTTACTGCTACCGAAGCGGCTGCCTTTGCGGTCATCTATGCCTTTATCATCACCTTCTTTGTCTACAGGGAAGCGCCCCTTCTCCGGTTTGTAAAGGTCCTTTACTCTTCTCTCAAGACCTTGGCCATCGTCATGAGTCTCATCGCCGCAGCAAGCGCCTATGGATATCTACTCTCCCGTCTGCAGGTTCCGAGACTCACTACTGAGTGGCTGCTCTCGATTACCGATAGCTATTATTTATTGCTTCTACTGGTCAATGTCATGCTTCTCATCCTGGGGTGCATTATGGATATGGCGCCCCTGATCCTCATCTGCACCCCAATCCTCTTCCCTGTTCTGGTTCTAAAGATGGGAATGGATCCAGTACATTTCGGGATCATGCTTCTGATGAATCTTTCCATAGGGCTCTGCACTCCTCCGGTGGGAGCAGCCCTCTTTGTGGGAAGCGCAGTGGGTAAAATCCCCATTGAAAGGGCGGCAAGAGGTTGCCTTCCTTTCTATATCTCAATGCTTATAGCATTGATGCTCGTGACCTACATCCCTGCCATTACGCTAACCCTGCCAAACCTGTTCATGCCCGGTAAATAAAAAAGGGGCGAGAGCCCAAAAAGCTCTTGCCCCTTAGGGTAGGAGGAATGGGACTTCATTTAACGGCCCTGATTCTGTTAACAACAGCGATGATCTCGGGCGGCTGCTTGTCATAGAGAGGCTTCATGGCGTCCATAAATTTCTGTTTTTCCTGTGAAGTCACTTCCGTGATCGTATTTCCTTTTTCGCGGACCGTTTTTTCAGCTACCTTTTCAAATTCATTCCATAATTTGATCTGGTAGGGCTGGGCATCTTGCATTGCCTTCTTGATGGTCGTTTGCTCCTCTTTCGATAATTTATCAAAGACCTTTTTGCTTGCAATCATAATCTCAGGAACTCTCGTATGCTCATCGGTGATAAAAAACTTTGCCACCTCGTAATGGCTTGTCGAGAGATAGCTTGGCCAGTTGTTCTCCGCACCATCAATCACACCTGTTTGAAGGGCAGAATAGACCTCGCCAAAGGCCAATGGTGTCGCCACAGCACCAAGAGCCTCCACCAAGCCTACCATCAAAGGCGCCTGCTGAACACGGATCTTCATCCCCTTCAGATCAGCCACTGTTTTGACCTGCTTCTTGGTATAAAAATTCCTTGAGCCGGCCTCAAACCACCCAAGACCTATAAAATTGCTGGCTTCGAGTTTCTTGAAGATCTCTTGGCCGATTGGCCCATTCAAGACTTTCCACATATGCGTCGCATCACGATAGAGATAGGGAAGCTGGAAGGCATCGAGATCTCTGACGAACGCAGACACCGGCGAAATACTCACTCGGGTAAAATCGATCGCTCCTAATTGCACCTGCTCAATCACTGCCTTCTCTTCTCCCAACTGCTTGTTGTGATAGACTTCGACCACCATTTTGCCATTGGAACGCTCTTTCACCAACCTCGCAAATTCATAGTCCCCTTTTGTGGTGGGATAGTCCTGTGGATGCGTTTCACCAAGCTTCAATACCTTCTGTGCAAAAACTCCGGCGGGGCTGCCTGCGAGAATAAAAGTGGCTAACCAGACAGATAAAAGAACAATAAATAACTTTTTCATCTTTGCCTCCTTTCGTGAGTAGGTAATATTAATTCAAAAGTTATATCAATTCCTGTCCACTTGTCAAGAAACAAATTGAGTGGGGAGTAATTTCAAAAGGTGGAAGAATCCCTATCGCTACTTTAAAAATTCTTCACGGATCGGGGTGAAGGTATCCACCAGTCGTGCTTTTGGGGTAAGCGTTTGGATACTATGGGGCATATTGGACGGTACGGTAAAGATGTCTCCGGGACCCAAGCGGGTCACCTCATCCCCCAGGACGACATTGATTTCTCCGGAGGCCACATAGGAAATCTGCTCATGGGGATGGGAATGGGGTGGGTCAGGTTGAGCGGCTGGCCCATCTTCGAAATCGATGACCACCATCATCAGATTGGAGAGATGGGTAAGATACCGGGTCCGTCCTTGTGCAATGGCTGTTGGTGTCGCTTCCGAACTTATAATGATTCCCATGTAAACATCCTTTCAAGGTGAATTTACCCCATCATAAAACCAAGAGCCTGACTGTCAAGGACAATAAAAAGGCCGGCGAACAACGACCGGCCTTTAAGGTTACGGACACATTCTGATGAGCGGTTTTATGTCATGCTCAGGACCGGCGTATCGATCCACAGGTCGAACAATGGGTTGCATGGGGAAACATCCATCTCATGGACCTCACCTCCTTTTCTTAAATTCATTTTAAAGCGAACCTTCTCACCTGTCAAGGGAGAAAAAAGAAACCTTCAATTGATTGGAACATGAAATTGTGGCATAGTGGAAAAAACGAGTGAGGAAGGGGAACTGGATGAAACTGAAAGGTTATGCGGGCAAAATTCTGACGTTGGATCTCTCCAATTCCAAAGTTAAGGTTGAAGACCTTAATGAGCAATGGGCGACACAGTTTAGCGGAGGAAGTGGTCTTGGGGCAAAATATCTGTATGAGATGACCGATGAGAAAACAGACCCCCTGGGCCCTGAGAATCCTCTGATCTTTATGACCGGGCCCTTCACCGGAACATCTGTCCCACTCTCCGGTAGACATGCGGTGGTCTCACGTTCCCCCCTCACCAATATCTTCGGAGAATCGGATGTAGGAGGCACCTGGGGCGCCCATCTTAAAAAAGCAGGGTTCGATGGAATCATCATCACCGGAAAATCTCCTAAGCCTGTTTATCTCTGGGGCATTGACGGAAAGGTTGAAATCCGTGATGCTTCCCATCTTCTGGGAAAAGATACCTATGAGGTCGACCCCCTCCTGAAGGCTGAAACCCATCCAAAGGCCGCCATCAGCGCTATCGGACAGGCCGGAGAGAACCAGGTCTTATTAGCTTCGATCATGACCGATGGCAACGACGGCCGTGCGGCAGGACGTTGCGGTTTGGGAGCGGTGATGGGATCAAAGAATTTGAAGGCCATCGCCGTATATGGAACTCAGAAAGTGGAGGTCTCCCACCCGGAAGAAGTTGACCGTCTTCAAAAAGAATATGGTGCGATGATTATCAAGAATGCGGAGAATTTTAAAAAATACGGAACGGCGGGCGCCCTCTCCACCTTTGAGGCGATGGGAACGCTTCCCCTTCAGAACTGGAAATATGTTGGACGGTGGGAAGAATCGGCGGAGAAGATCAATGGTTTCACCCTCTCCGAAACACTGTTGACAGGTCGATACTTCTGTGATGCCTGCATCCTTGGATGCGGGAGAAGGGTAAAGATCGACCAGGGACCTTATGCCGGAGTTGATGGCGCAGGGCCGGAATATGAGACCCTTGCACTTCTCGGAAGCAACTGCCTGATCGATGATCTCGAAGCCCTCTGTTATGCCAATGAACTCTGTAACCGTTTCGGACTTGACACGATCTCCACAGGCGGAGTCATTGGTTTTGGAATGGAGGCATTTGAGAAGGGATTGATTGATCAGGAGGATACGGGCGGAATTGAACTACGCTGGGGAAAGATTGAGGCGCTCATCGAGATGATCAAAATGATCGCCCAAAAGAAGGGATTTGGAGAGGTCCTGGGAAAAGGGGTGAAAAAAGCCTCAGAAATAATCGGAAAGAATTCAGTAGAATTTGCACCCCATATCAAAGGCCTCGAACTCCCTGCCCATGACCCCAGAGGGTACAATGCAGGTGCAACAGGGTTTGCCACTTCCTCCAGGGGGGCATGCCATCTCGCCGGTCTCAGCCATACTTTTGAGAGACTGCTTAAGTCGCCTGAGATGGGTATCCCGGAGCCTATTGATCGATATGAGGTGAAAGGGAAAGGAATCCTCGCAGCCAAAAGCCAGAACCTGATGGGAATGATGGACTCCCTGAAACTCTGCAAGTTCATCCTGTTCGGAGGGATCACCATCACCCACATCGTAGACTGGTATCGCTATGTGACAGGAAAAGAGATGTCCACGGATGATTTTATAAAAACGGGAGAGAGAATTTTCAACCTGAAGCGGCTCTACAATGTGAGATTGGGGATCAGCCGGAAAGACGACACCCTGCCCTACAGGCATCTTACTTTTAAAAGAATTGGCCAGGGGCTCACCCCAAACCTCCCCCCCCTCGGCCAGATGCTCAGCGAATACTATGAATATCGCGGTTGGTCAGAAGACGGAATCCCCACTCCGCAAAAAATAGAAGAGTTGGGAATTTAGAATTCAGAAGTTAGCCTTCAGGATAGAAAATTCCGCAATCCGAAATCTGAATGGTTGTCAGTCTTTGCCTTTTTTCTTCAGGAGGGTCAGAAAATCGGACTCTTTTGAAGTCCTGGCGTTCGATTGCACCGATTCAATTTCAGCTTTCAATTCTTCCCTTTTCCACTCTTTTTCTTTGATCAGATGTTTTTCGATCCAGTGGTCTAGGGTTTTGATATCGAAGAGAACCCGTGCTCCGATCTTGAGGTAGGGAAGTTTTTTCAGGGAAGCCATTTGATAGATGGTATCCGTTGAAAGGCTGAGGTACTGACCGGCCTCTTTGGCTGTGATCAGCCTCCGGAGTTCGGGAATTTTCTTTATCCGGTCGTCCACGCGCTCAAAATATTTTTCAGCCAGTATATCCGCCAGCATATCCAAAAATTCTTTCACGGCAGGTCTTTCCTCTCGCACCATCTCTCTCCCTCCTCCTAAAAAGGCCGTCTTATTTAATACAAACGCATTAGACAGCGCAACAATAACCAAACACCAAATTCCAAAAACCGTATCACTTTAGCTCTTTGAAAAAAGAATAAGCTGGCAATTTAAGATCTCGTCCGTTGACCGAGCTTTCAATGCCTCTTTTGCGGTAGAGAGGATGATTTCTACCGGGTTGTGACCTTGGAGTTGGGCGGATCGGAACAGGGTCATCAGGATCGACTGGGTTTGGGCACCCTGGTCGGACCGATTTTGTTGGGATACCTTTCGGGTGAGGACGGGAGATCTCATCTGTTGCTCCGCATGATTATTATAAGGGCTCACCCCTTCATACTCCAGAAAGG
>JAGXTA010000061.1 GCA_018333535.1 Deltaproteobacteria bacterium
GGTTTCGAAGGTCAATATGTCCATCTCGATCTCAGACACTTAGGAAGAGAAAAAATAATGGATCGCCTTCCTGGCATTCGCCAGATCGCTGTGGATTTCGCAGGAGTTGACCCCGCCCTGAACCCTATTCCAATTCAGCCCGCACAGCACTACTCCATGGGAGGGATTCCAACCAATATTGACGGGGAAACTCCTCTCCCGGGACTTTATGCAGCCGGTGAGTGCGCCTGCGTCAGTGTTCACGGGGCAAATCGCCTGGGCGGAAATTCTCTTCTGGAAACTCTGGTCTTCGGGGCGAGGGCCGGAAAAAAGGCTGCTTCCAATGTAAAGAGGAAAAAAGGAGAATCAAATCCAATGGCCTTTCAAAAACAATCCGAAGCATTTCAATCCTGTCTTCATCAACTCTCTTCAAGAAAAGAGGGGGAACCCTGTTTTCGCCTGAGAGATGAGTTGAAAGCCCTGATGACCGGTCAGGTAGGAATCTTCCGGAGGGAATCAGATCTCCTTTCAGCAAAGGAAAAGATCAACGAGTTGAAGGAAAGGTTTGGACGGATCGGTATCAAACAGAAAAGCCTAGCCTTTAATAATGAATGGATCCAGTATCTTGAACTGGAAGGGATGCTTCATGTGGCAGAGGTCATTACGGAAGGAGCGTTGACCCGAAAAGAGAGTCGGGGTTCCCATTTTCGAACCGATTATCCGGACAGGGATGATGAACATTGGCTTCGCCACACTCTTGCCTACAAGACAACAGGGGGGGCCAGGCTCGTATACAAAGAGGTGACGATCACGAACTACCCCCCGAAGGAAAGGACATATTAAACTCGATAGAGTAACTCCCCCATCCCCCTCTTAATATAAGAGGGGGAGTCTCCCCTTAAGATAAGGGGAGGTTGGGCGGGGTTATGATTATTTCTATTGCGATGAAAAATTCCATCTTAATTTTAAAAATCAAACGTTTTAATCCCGAAAAGGATCCGCCCTGTTGGGATCAGACCTTCGAGGTTGAGACGAAAAAAGGGATGAACCTCCTGGAGGCGTTGCTGCGGATTCAGGATGAACAGGACCCAACGCTATCCTTCCGCTATTCCTGCCGGGGGGCGGTCTGCGGTTCCTGCGGGATGAAAGTCAACGGGACGCTGGCGCTGGCTTGCCGGACTCCAGTGGAGGGGCTGTTGGAAAAAACCACACTAATTGAACCCCTTCCCTTCTTCCCTGTGATCCGGGATCTCATTGTGGATATGTCCCTTTTTTTTGAGCATTATAAAAGGATTGAGCCCTATCTTCACGGAAAGCCAATGATGTCTGAGCGCGAACATATCATGACCGAGGAAGAACGGAAAGTGATCGATCCCTATATTCAGTGTATCCTCTGCGGAATCTGTTTTGGGGTTTGCCCTGCTTTCAAAAGGGAGGCCCCATTTTTAGGACCTGCCATCCTGGCGAAGGCTTTCCGTTTTTTGCTTGATCCAAGGGACCGAAGGGACAAGGAAATCCTTGAATCAGTGGATCATCATCAGGGGGTCTGGGGGTGCAATACGGTTTTCCAATGTGTGAAGGTCTGTCCGAAAGAAGTTCCCCCCACTCATGCCATTGTCAAAATGAGAAGAAAAATCTTGAAATACAAACTCGCTTCTTTCTTTTCACGATATTCATCTTTATGCCGCAGTTCATCGAAGTGAGTTTTTTCTCCTGATCCCCTGATTTCCTTATCCCTCTATCTCCCCATTTTGTCATCTTCACTTTTAATGACCGACCCAACTTTTTTATGGATGAAACCGGAGTTTTTAAATAATTAATTTGGTAACACTTTAGTGCTTTAAAAAACTGACCTAATCCCCCTTTGTCATACCCCCCCATAAGCGCTAACTTAATTAATCTGAAGCCCCGGAGGGGTTTGCATGACAATAGCCCAGTGATTCATCGCTGGGGGAAAAAGAGATAAAAGCATAGTCCCATCGGGACGATTGAATCCTACCCCCATACATACCGCTCATTGTAATCGATTTGTGGACATAGAGGCTGATGTAAGAATCAGCCATTTTTAGCCCCCTTTTCATTCGTCCCCATGGGACTTCTTTTTTCATTCCCATCACCGGCGATAAATCGCCGGTCTATTATCACATATCCCTATTGGGATTTTCTCTCAAACCTCCCTTCGTCTTAGGTTAGCGCTTATGCCCATCCATCCCCCCTTATTTTAAGGGGGGAGAAAGGGGGGGTACTCCTCCCTTTGGTAAAGGCTGCCTGCCGGTAGGCAGGGGAGGTTGGGAGGGATTTTACAAGACGATTTCAAACAACTAAATTGATACTTAATTTGTATCTACCTATTATTTATAATGAATATGAGAACTGTCCCCAAACTACTTGATGCCAGCCTGGTTTCGGGATTCTCTGTTGAAAGGTTGTATTTTTCTCCAAGAAATTTACCAATTGTAAAGTATAAAGTTTCCCCCCATTTCACCTCAAGACCTGACTATCAAAGTTTTTCTAAACCTCGTCCGCCGTCACCGCGACGGCGAATGGAACTCCTATCAGCTCAAAATGTTTCTGTCCGCAACGAACCTTGTCGGCCTCCATTGTGCGCAGTTTTAGGAAGTCCCGGGTGCTTTTGGTCTCGCGCACCAAGTAAAGTGTCTTATCATCATGTTTAAGGATGGCCCAGTCGGGATTGTATTTGCCCACTGGGGTATCGATCTCAAACCAGCCGGGTAGCTTCACAAAGAGTTTGATATCTTCGCGTTCATCCAATCGGCGGGCGAACACCCGTTCCACCTCAGACTCGTAGACAACATACTCGTACACCGACTTTTTAACTTGAAGAGCTGTAAGGTAGTTGATGAGTTCTTCGTTCTTGAAGAGCATCATTTGCCACTCTGCTTCCGACCCTAACCCCGGAATGCGCTCATACTTGATCCCATCCACAAGGAGGCGATGAAGTTCATGCTTAAGAATTGCTGCGACAGCGCCCATGAAACGCTGAGGATCAATGAAGAATTCGGCCAGCCGTCCCGTTTTCTTTAGAATACGAACCAGGGTAGAACGAGTTAGTTCCGTCTCATTTTGCAAATAGGCTAAAAGATCAGGCATTGGGCGGCTTCCGTAGGAAACTTGTTCTTCTGCAACGCTGATAGCAGTGGCGCTCACCCCTCCCTTGGTTACACCGATTTGTCCAGCGCTGACGTAGATCCTGGCTGGATCGATTTTTTGCATTTGTTTCAGAGCATCTACCGCACGTCGCACTAATACCTCCGTCTCAAACTCCACGCGGTAGGTGGTCTTGGGCTTGATCCGTTCCCAGAGAGACTGGAACTCTGGGCTGAGCTGGACTTCTTTGCGCAGACGGTTGGAACCTTCATCCCGGTCTTTGCGGATGTGACGTTCGATCTGGTATGCTGCCAGCAAGTCAACAACTGCGGGTGCAAGATCGCGGTGTTCTTCCGGCAATTCAATCTTGAAATCTTTCCGTTTTGGGTCAAAAGCAGGTTGAATACGTCCCTCAGAGTCGAGCATATTTTGTCCTACAAGCGCGGTGCGGATGGTCTCGGCAACCTCCCGGCCGATGGGTCTCTCTTCTCCGTCTACCACCCGGATGATTCTGGCCAGAGCGGTAAGCGGCACCTTGCCGAAGGTTACGCCACAGTCTTCTTCGTATTCAGTCTGAAGGGCTCGGGCAAAGTCCTCATAGCTTTCGTTCGCAACAACAAACAGTTTGTTGACCGATTCGTCGAAGACACGCAACCCATTCTGATCGACTGGAAGACGCAGACCGCGGCCGATCTCCTGGCGCTTCTTCACGACGCTAACGCTTTCGTTAAGTGTGCAGATTTGGAAAACATTGGGGCTGTCCCACCCTTCACGCAGGGCCGAGTGGCTGAAGATGAAACGCAAGGGTTCATCAAGCGATAACAAACGTTCCTTGTCCTTCATGATCAAGTTGTATACTTCATCATCTGCCTGTGTGCTGCGCGTTTCACTGGAGTCCTTAAATACACCCTTTTTGTCCTGGGCGAAATAACCGTTGTGAAGCCGCTCAACAGGTAGTTTGAGCCAATCCAGTTCCCGGTAGCGCTCCTCTCGCGCCAACTCTGCGAGCACGATTTCAAAAGCCTGCGCGAACTTACCCTTCACGGGCTGCCCCGATTCGTCATAATCCCGATAGTTGGCCACGCGGTCGATGAAGAACAGGCTCAACACCTTGATACCTCTCGTCCGTATCTGCAGTTCTTTATTAAGATGTTTTTTTATGGTTTCCTTAATCTGAACCCGCCAGAGGTCTTCACGCAGACCGCCCATTTCCTCGCCCACCCGGAGCACGCGACCGTTGTTGAACCTCAAGTATTCGTTGCCAAGCTCAGCGTTGATCTCAGCCACCGCAAAACCATCCTTATAACAGGCCCGGTCATTCGAAAGTATGTATAGGTCGGCCCCGTTTTTAACACTCACTGATTTCACCTTCGGCCCCTGGGGAGTCTGCACGTGGATACGCAATTTGGCCTTGATGCCGTTTTTGTAGTCGATCTTCTCCACTCTGACAAAAGCATCGTTCATTCCACCTTCCACTCTTGCGCTAGCCACTACGATTTGTTTGACCAGCTTTAGCTCAAAGGCCCGTACCGGATCGAGCCTATAAATCAGGTTGTATGGATTGCGATGGGTGGCGGAGTATCGAAGGGTACAGAGAGGGTTGAGGGCCTTTATAGCTTCCTGTGCCTTTTCGGTGGAGTCAACGCTTTGGGGCTCGTCAATAATGACAACGGGCCGTGTAGCCTGCACGAACTCGATGGGCTGGCGGCCAGAGAGCTTGTCGCTTTCCTTGTAGATGACATTGCTCTTCTGCTCTTCCTCGGTTCCCATGAAATTTTTGCGGAAAGCGTCGATGTTGATGACCAATATCTGAAGAGTGTTACTCACAGCGAACTGACGAAGGCGGTTTACTTTCCTGGCATCGTAGACAAAATGCTCATAAGGCAAATTGTTGTAAAGCGCCCGGAAATGTTCGCTGGTGATTTCGATATTCTTGAGCACGCCCTCACGAATGGCCACGCTGGGAACCACAATGACGAATTTCTGGAAGCCGTAGCGACGTGAAAGCTCAAAGATAGTGCGCAGATAAACGTAGGTCTTGCCCGTGCCGGTCTCCATTTCCACGGAAAAATGGGGGCAACGACGTGGCTCGTTCGCCGCTGCATCGAAGAGTTCCCATGCCTCCAGCGACGCATCGGGGTGTGTCACCTCTATGTCATTTCGTGCTTGTACCCCCCGGGTATTGGCAAGAAGTTTCTCTTCGGCAAAAAGTAACTGGTTCCCCACACCCAGCTCAGTACGGGTCTGTCCTGCAAAGAGGCCGCCCATTCCCTCGACATGGATCACAGAATATTCGGGTGCGCCTTGGGGCTGGCCCTCAAAAAGATCTGTCAGGGCGGCAACAGCGTCAAGTTGATATTGCTGGTTGGGATCAAATTGGAGTTTCATTTCATCATGTTTTCTACGCTCGTTCAAGTTTCATCATTGTCACGGACTTGAAGCAGCATTGCTCGTTGTCGGAATGAGTGAGTTCTCTTTCAAAATCGCAAGCTTTGACCCCTCCGAAGATTCGGCACGCACTGCGTCCCGTTTTGAGGTGGATAGCGCAGATTCAAGACGCACTGCGTCTTGAATCTGCTGATGGAAGGCCAAATAGAACCGCCTCATATTGCGAAGGTTGGATTCATCGAAACCCTTCCCATATTCAAGCGTTAACCGCCGAGACAGTTCGGGAATAAGTCTCACGCCATAAACGGCTCGGCTCTCTCCTCCTTGCTCCTCCTCCACGATCAAGCGGCCAATATGCCAGTAAGTCTCTACCATGGTTTGATTCACAGCGCGTGCGGCACGTCCTCGCGCCTGCTCTACCAGGGTGCGTATTTGCTCAAACAGAATCATCCGCTGTTCGTTCATGGTTACACCGTTTTAAAACTTGTTACCCCTTTGTTTTTGAAGATCTGGACGACGTTAGCCTTCAGTTGGTCATTACCGGCAAAACCTTCGTCGAGGCAAACCACGCGCTCGGGCTTCTGATCTGCCATGGCGCATATAAGCTCCATCGTCAGTTCCCGCTCAAGACAGATAAAGAGCGCTCTGCCTGCCGCACTGAATACGGTCTTGCCTTCGATGATAATCTTCTCCAACGGCGTGGTCAGGGGAAAGCCACTTTTTAGGAGTATTTCATAGAGGATGTCCTCGGGTGTGCGGGCATCGCGAATGTGGTTGATGTGTAGCTCAAGTTGTTTCTTCAAAGTAGCAACGTCCCCGGTGGGAACATTAGCGTTCCATGTTTTAAAGTTGGATTCGGCAAGTTTGAAGACCTTGAAGCCCCGGTCAGGTTTTTGACTACCATCCAGTAACAGCTTGCCTTCATCCTCTGCATTCAATTTCTTAATGACCCGGCGGACGCGTTCTTTACAGATATCGGCGATGGTGGGGTAATCCTCGCGGCCTGTGGGTTCAGGAAGCTGGACGAGAATAAACTTGCGGTTCCCACCGTCCTGCTTGTTGAGATCAAGCACAGCCTGGGCTGTGGTTCCGGAGCCGCAGAAGAAGTCAAGGATCATAAAATCATCAGTCGTCAATGCCAAATTTAGAAGGGGAATCAACAGTCTCGATGGTTTGGGAAATGGAAACACATGCGCATCCCCAAATAGTTCGATAATCTCGTTAGTCCCGTGCTGGGTAAAAACCTCGTCAATAATTGAGAAGGCCTTCCCTTGGCGAAGAGACCCGTTTTCATCTCTAAGGTATTGTTTAGGGTGAATACTCCAATTGCCGTCTTTATCTTTTAGAAAAGCAATCTCACTTTTGGTTAATGCTTCTTCGACACGCTCCTTTGACCATAGCCACTGTCTCTTTGGCATTACTTTCGTACCATCTGGTGCCGGGATCGGAAAAACGAGATTTTTTCGTTCCCCCATGCTCTTAGTTGCTTCGAGTGGGTGGGTCCTGTAAGGACCTCGTTTATCGAAATTCTCATCTTTCTCCGTATAATAACGATCGATAGATTCTTTAGACAGAGGAATAAAGAGGGCCCCAAGAACTTCAATGTTCCTTGAGTACACGACGATATACTCATGAACTGAAACCAAATGCTTTTCTTTTGCACCACCGCCATATCTCTTTTTCCAGATGATGTTCTCAACGAAGTTCTCCTCCCCAAATATTTCGTCGCAAAGTTTCTTTAGGTTATCGAACTCAAAGTCGTCAATACTGATAAAAATTACCCCATCTTCCCGCAGCAGATTCCTCGCTAAATACAGCCTCGGATACATCATATTCAGCCACTTTGAATGAAAGCGGCCATCCGCCTCGGTGTTGGTGCTGAACTTCTTACCCTGTGCATCCACCTGCCCCGTATATTCGAGGTAGGTCTGCAGGCTCTCGGTGTAATTGTCAGGATAGATGAAATCGTTACCTGTGTTGTAAGGCGGGTCGATATAGATCATTTTGACTTTGCCGAGATATGATTTCTGCAGAAGCTTGAGCACCTCCAGATTGTCGCCCTCGATGATCAGATTTTCGGAAGTATCGAAGTTGACGCTCTCCTCAGGACAAGGGCGCAGGGTTCCGAGACTGGGAGATTGAATCGCCTTGAAGCAATCAGCCTTGCCCGGCCAATTCATCCCGTAGCGTTCCTTGCCGACATCCACCGTTTCGCCAAGGGCAAGTTTCAGGCGTTCAAGGTCGATCTTTCCACCCTCAGTCCTGATTTCGGGAAAAAGCCGCAGCAATTCTTGTTTCTTGTCCTCCGCAATATCGTGAGATCGAAGGTCGAGTTTATCTGTTTCCATAATAGTTCTCCTATGTTAATTCGCCCATCACGCCCTAAACCATTTTCCACCGTATTGTGAACAGTGTTTCCTGTTCCGTTTTCTGCTCCAGACGTCTACTTACCTCATCCAGAAGTGCATCTTTCTGTCGGTCGATCTCACGGGTGGCCGCATCGTAGCTGCGCCAGGCTTCGTCGCGCTTTGTTTCAAGCTTACGTAGTTCCTTCTGGCGTTCCAGCTTTTCCGGCAGGTTAGGCGCCAGACGTGCGGCTTTTTTGGTCTCCTTGATCTCCTGGTCCAAGTCCTCCAATTCTGTCTTGAGACCCACTCGCCGATCTTCGGCCCAACGGTCGAGCTTGTCCATCTCTGCATCAAACCAGTGGCCATTTTTAGCGGCAAGCGCGTCGAGCAGCTCCTGCCTGCATATGGCGGTGGCTTCTCCAAGAGCGCTTATGATCGTGCCGGGGACATCGGTGCCGCTCTGTTCCTTGCCGGGTAGATCAAACAAGCGGCGGCACTGGACTTCATCCAACGTTTCGCTAGTGTCAGTTAATCCCGTGAAGATAATGTGATCTTCCGATTCTAATGCGCTAACGCTGAAACGGGAGCAGCAAAGCCACCCGCTTTGATTCACCAGTGGCTCAAGAATGGCAATGTTCTTATTGCTGCGGGAATAGTCAAAAACGACTTCCCCAGGTCCAACCCTCAAGGCCATTCCCCGTTCCAGTACCCGACGGGCAAGGGGGTGCCCCACCCGGTAGGTATTAGCATCCTCCACGTTCTTACCCATCCGGTAAGGGCCGGGATGAATTGTTTCTCCCAGGAAGGGATTCCGCTCCAGCATGAAGCTATAATCTCCGTCCTCAAACCGGGCATAAGGCGCGAGCAGATAACGAGTCAAGAGCCAGAGCCGTTCATTGAAGCGGTCGAGAAAATCACGACTCTGAATACGCACCTTCTCGACTACTTCCTGATCGAAATTATCGAGGAGCTTTTCGCGGGCGTCGCGCTGGCCCTCTGCGATTTTGATCTCCAGTTCCTGTTGGAGTTGGTCGAACTCGAACTGGATCTGCTCCGATGTGCGGCACTTCTGGTAAATTGTGGCAATCCGCTTTTCGAAGTCGACCCCGGACTCCATTGCGCCCAGTACCTCGTCGCTGGCACCGAATACGCCGCTAAAAAGACGGAACTTTTCGTCCAGAAGTTCGTAGACCCGTTGGTCGGCCGCATTGTTCTTATTGAGGAAGTTGACCACCACTACGTCGAACTTCTGGCCGTAGCGATGGCAGCGCCCGATGCGTTGCTCTATGCGCTGAGGATTCCAAGGCAAGTCGTAGTTCACCACCAGATTGCAGAACTGCAGGTTCATGCCCTCGGCGGCAGCCTCAGTGGCGATCATCAAGGCTGCTTCACCGCGGAAATGATCTACCAGGGCGGCCCGCATATCTGCGCTGGGCGATCCAGAGATTCGGTCAGTGCCCGCATGCTTTTCCAGCCAGTGACGATATATCTCCCTCGATTTTGGGTCATTGTTCGAGCCATTAAAAAGCATGACCCTTCCCGCAAATTCGGTCGCTTCAAGGATGCGGAAAAGATACTCCTGGGTACGACGGGACTCGGTGAAGATGATGGCCTTCTGCTGGATTGTAGCTGCGCCTTGATTCTTCTGCGCTTCAACGGAAGCGGCAAATCCGCGACGCAAGGCGGCTAAGAGCACTTCTCCCTTGGAGTTTTTGACGATGGATTTGGCCAGCGCATGGAACTCCCGGAGCCTTGTCATTTCCTGCCGCATTTCCGTGATCTGCCCAGGTGTAAAACCTGGTTTGTCGCTGGCCGCTCCGTCATTTTCCTCTTCGTACCATTCGTCGGCCAGTTCTTCCAACTCTTCCAAGTTATCTGCCAGTTCCTCGGGAGGCGCCTCCACTGCCTCAGCCTGTGCAGCAGCAGTTTGCAACTTTCCGGCAAGTCCCTCCAGAGTGGCTGAAATGGCGAAGGTGGATGAAGCCAAGAGTTTTCGCAGAATAAGAGTCATGAGTGTGCGCTGGCTAACGGGCAACGCGTAGAGCGTGGGCTGCTGCAAGTAGTCCGAAACCAGATCATAGAGCCGCTGTTCTTCAGGTGTGGGCACAAACTCCTGCACGAGGGCGTGGCGATTTGTGTATTTGACATATTCCAACACCCGTTTGCGCAATGTGCGTTTACAGATTGGTTTTAGGCGCTCTTTTAGATCATTAAAGTCAGTCTCGTTTGCAAGTCGCGTGAATCGTGCCCGGTAGGTCTTGAAATCACCAAAGGCGTAATCATCAATGATGCTGACCAAACCATAAAGTTCCAACAAGGAATTTTGGAGAGGCGTGGCAGTCAACAAAACCTTTGGAAAGGTCGCAACAGCCTGCTTGATGGCATTGGCGATCTTATTGGAAGGCTTGTACACGTTACGCAGGCGATGCGCCTCATCGATTACCACCAGGTCCCACGGGGTTTGGCGCAAATAAGGTTCCATTTTACGAGCGAACTGGTATGAGCAGAGAATAACGGCATCTTGCTGAAACGGGTTCAAATTGCCGGAACGGATACAATCATTAAAAGACCGATTCTCAAGAATGACAGAAGGAAGATAAAACTTGTCTGCCATTTCCTGGCCCCATTGTTTCCGAAGATTTGCCGGCACAATGACCAGGAGCCGCCGTTTGCGTTCGGCCCATTTCTGGGAAATGAGGAGTCCGGCCTCGATTGTTTTCCCCAACCCAACCTCATCAGCCAAAATAGCGCCACGAGAAAAGGGATTGCGGAATGCGAAAAGGGCCGCTTCTATTTGATGGGGATTGAGGTCAACCTGGGCATCGGCAAGTACGGCAGCCAGCTTCTCAACGCTATCGGAAGCGCAGCGGCGGGTAAGATCGTGAGCGAAGTATTTTGCATGGTAGTCGGTTAGCTGCATTTGGCCCTTAATTTTGGATCACCTAAGTGCCCAAGGTATTGGGGGGTGTTCACTTATTTCACTTCCTTTTCCTTTCACAAACCTCACCCACCCTCACCCTTCAATTGCTACCAACATCCCGCATCCTCCTACGTCCAGTCTTGCTCGCCACGCTGTCGCGCTGGCGCAGCGGGCGGGACTACGGAGGACAGGTAGCGCAGAGCGTTAACCCTCAAACGTGAGGCGCCTGCCTACGCCAAGGCTTCGGCGGGCAGGCAAGGCGTTAGTCGTAACACCTAACTTTTCCTCTTCGTTTTCGTGTAAGTAGCTTTAGCTTCCTCAACAAGGAATCCAATTGGGCGCTTCTTTGTCTCTGGAGGCTTCATTAGTTCGCGTATAGCATCAAAAACTACTTTGAATTGAGTATCGTATTTCTTTTCGAGTAAATCGAGTTTCCGGGCCAAATCAGCATGAGAGGCGAGTATCCTTCGCAGGCGAACGAAGGCCCGCATGATCTCAATATTGACCTGTATAGCCCTTTTACTCCGGAGGACGCTGGAGAGCATCGCCACACCCTGTTCAGTGAAGGCATAAGGAGGATACCTGCGTCCTCCCCACTGACTTGAGGTGCCAAAATGGAACCTCAAGTTTTCAGACTCCTCCTCGTTAAGTTGGATCATAAAGTCGTCTGGAAAACGCGGTAGGTTTCTCTTTACTGCTCGGATCAGTTGCTTCGTTTCAACGCCGTAAAGTGCGGCTAAGTCAGCGTCAAGAATTACCTTATGACCACGAATCAACAGTATTGATCGTTCAATGCATTCAATAGGAATCAAGGATTTGTCTTTTGACATTTTATCATTCATTAACTCTCCTTACCTTTCAATTGTTCCGGTGTCCTCTCCTAAAGCCAAAGCTTACAAATATTTTTCCAACCGATTTTTCGCCACTTTTTGAACGCACCCTTCAACTCTTCAAGGCTTTTTGCTTCCAAAAGATCTTTTGGGGCTGATTTTAAATCTTCAATTGATGCAATCGCTGGCATGAGCACCTCATTTTGAAGGATCGCTACCCTTAAGGAGCACTCCGTTTGAGGAGCGTTACCGACTGCGCCAAGGCTCCGTCGGCTAAATCACTTGAGGTTTTTCTACAACAATTGATTTAAAAATTCCATCCCTGATATGGTTCCCAATAAAAGCTCATTGCCTTTTCTGCTTTTTAAAACCTTTTGAGGATTTGTAGGGCACATGCGGTTCTTCCACCAGGAATCCGATTCGTCTCTTTGGCGGTTGAGGCTCTGGCGGTGAACTCAGCAATCGTCTGATTTGGCCCAATATCTCGTTAATTGCAGTCTCATGGATATCGAGCCTCGCAGTCAATTCTTCTTCCAACTCTGCGAGTTTGCGTGCAAGACCCCGTTGCTCAATAAGCATCTGCCGCATACCAATGAACGCGCGCACTACAAACACACTCATCTGAATGGCCCGCTTGCTGCGGAGGACATTAGCCGCCATAATGACACCATGCTCAGTTAGTACAATAGGTAGCTTTCGTCGCCCACCATGGGTTGAACCGGTCGCAAATTGCGACCGGTTCAGACCTGAACTTGAAGTCGCAAATTGCGACTTCAAGTTTGTAACCTCTTGTTCTGTAAGAACAAACGCGAAGTCAGATGGAAACCGATCGGCGTTGCGGCGGACTTGTTCATTGAGTCTCCTGGTGGGTACTCCATAAATACGTGCGAGGTCTGCATCTAAAATAACTCTCTTGCCGCGGATTGTTAAAATCAGGGTCGTTATGTCAACGGTAGTGTAATCCACCATTTCCCTCTTCACCTCCATGAGAATAGCATCGGGGGGACATTGTTGAATTCATTCACTTATTTTTCCCCTTCAGGAATCTCATCCCCCACCCCTTTTTAATCGTGAGGCGTGAAACGTATGGCGCCTGCCTACGCCAAGGCTCCGGCAGGCAGGCATGGAGCATAGCGTCATTATCGAATAGCAAAAGCCAATGAGGAATTGCGGCCACTATATCAGAAAAACAAAGTGATGACAATCATTTCAACCGTGAGGTTTTTGGAGTTAGGAATCCCCTTGATTTCCGCTCTTCTCTTCCAGACGAAAACGTGCCAGAAGTATCGCCTCATGGAGCTTCTTCAAGGGTGTATCCTTCTGTTAGCCTCTGATTGTTACCATCTTTTTATCTTTATTTTTTTAAGAGCGGTAGGAGGCGTTGATTTTGACGTAATCAATGGAGAGGTCAGTGGTGAAGACTAAGAACTGGCCCTTTCCTTGATGGAGATCTACAGTCACTTTAAAGGACTTCTTTTTAATGACCTCTGCGGCTTTCTCTTCTAATCGAGCCCCTACCCCCATCCCGTTTTTCACGATCGAAGCCTGATCAAAGGAAACATCGATTCGATTCGGATTGATTGGAATGCCACAGTGGCCCAGGGCGCAGAGAATCCTTCCCCAGTTCGCATCTTCTCCGAAAAAAGCGGTTTTCACCAACGGAGAATGAGCAATCGCATAAGCGGCTTTCTTCGCATCCTCTCCATTCTTTGCCCCCCGGATGAGAATTTCGACAAGCTTGGTCGCCCCCTCTCCATCCTTTACGACGCTTTTTGCGAGATTCTTACAAACGCGGTAAAGCATTGCCAGAAACACTTCTCCATCGCGGTCCATGTGTGTCAGTTGCGGATGCCCTGACATCCCATTTGCTAAAATGAGGACCGTGTCATTGGTGCTGGTATCTCCGTCAACTGTGATACGATTGTAAGTAACATCCGCAACCTTCTGCAGCATTCTCTGAAGAAGGGAGGTTTTGATATTGGCATTGGTGACGAGAAAGGAAAGCATTGTCGCCATGTTTGGCCGGATCATCCCCGCCCCTTTCACCATTCCGCACAACTTCACGATCTTTCCTTTCAACCGGCAGGTCGCCGCTTCAACCTTCGGAAAAGCGTCCGTAGTCATGATGGCCTCAACGGTGTTCATCCATCCATCCGGAGAAAGGGATTGAATTAGTTCCGGAACTCGATCTTCAAATTTTCTTAGCGGAAGTGGAACTCCGATGACCCCCGTGGAAGAAGGAAAGACCAGTTTTTCATCGATCCCCAACCCTCTGGCCACCATTGAAGAAATTTTTCGCGCATCCTTAAGCCCCTGACTTCCCGTGCAGGCATTGGCATTGCCGCTGTTAATAATGATCGCCTGGCCGACCCCTTTTTTGATCCGTTCCATCCCCACCTGAACCGGAGCCGCTTTAACTGCATTGGTGGTAAAGATCCCGGCCACCCGGGCGGGAATCTCGGAGTAGATCAAACCCAGATCCTTTTTTCCATTCTTCTTAATCCCCGCCGAAATCCCAGAAAATTGAAAACCCGGTACTTTGAAGTCTTGTATTCCCATTGCTTTGCTCCGTTCTTGATTCAATCACTTTATAGTCTCAAACTCGAAATCCGAAATTCGAAATCCGAAACAATATCGAATGACAAAAATTTAAAATAGAGACCACAAACTGTTTAAAACATTTGGTCATTGGAATTTTGGATTTGTTTCGGATTTCGAATTTCGTGCTTCGGATTTAGTATGTTCAGGCTCTTGCTTCTTCCTTCTCCAGACAGCATCGCTTATACTTCTTGCCGCTTCCGCAGGGACAGGGATCGTTTCGGCCCACCTTCTTTCCATCCCGGCGCACGGTCACCCCTTTCCCGTCCTCCGTTTCTCCTCCCCTCTGAGCAGCAACACTTTCGCCCCGGCTCATGACAAAGGTCTGCTTCCGCTCTGCCTTCATCTCCCGCACTTCCTGCTCCCTGGCAATCTGTATGGCGAAGAGCTTCTCAACCGTGTCCCTCTTAATCCTCTCCAACATCTCAAGGAACATCTGGTAAGCCTCTCTCTGATACTCAATGCGAGGGTCTTTCTGACCATATCCTCTTAACCCGATCCCTTCCTTTAACTGGTCGACCGCGAGGAGATGGTCTTTCCAGTGATGATCAATGGATCGGAGCATGATCTCTTTTTCAATATCGAATGGCAATATCGCAAATGCCTCCTCCTTCTTCTTCTGATAGATCTCCTTTGCCTTCTCGATGATCATTTCCGTCAAGCGCTCCCGATTCAAGCCGTTTTCTTCCTGGGGAGGAGCAACCCATCGAAAAGAGAATTGCTGATAGATGGCATCCTGGAGACCTTTCAGATCCCAATCCTCCGGGTGCCCCTTCTCATCGACATAGACGTCCACAATCCCCTCGGCCTGCTCTTCGATCATTTCCATTAAGGACTCTTTGAGGTCGCCGCCCGTCAGCACTTCCCTCCTCTGGGAATAGATCACCTCTCTCTGCTTATTCATCACTGTGTCGTATTCGAGCAGGTGTTTCCGGATTTCAAAGTTATGGGCCTCGACCTTCTTTTGCGCATTCTCGATCGCCCGGGTGACCAGGTTATGCTCAATGGGCTGGTCCTCCTCAATCCCCAGCCGGTCCATGATGTTGGAAATTCTCTCTGAACCGAAGATCCTCATCAGATCGTCCTGCAAAGAGAGATAGAATCTTGAGGAGCCCGGATCCCCCTGCCTGCCCGACCTTCCCCTCAACTGATTATCGATCCGCCTCGCCTCATGCCGCTCTGTGCCAAGGACATGGAGGCCTCCCGACTGAACAACTTTCTCCTTCTCCTTCTGGACGATGTTCAAGACTTTCCGGTAAGCCTCTTCATAGGCCTTCTGCATGGCTTCAGGATCGTCTTTTTCTTCCACCATGGTTCTGGCCAGGAATTTTGGATTCCCTCCGAGGAGGATATCGGTTCCCCTTCCCGCCATATTGGTCGAGAGAGTGACCGCTCCCACCCTTCCTGCCTGGGCGATGATTTCAGCCTCCCGTTCATGATGCTTAGCATTAAGGACATTATGCGGAATCCCGCGTTTTTTCAGAAGAAGGCTCAACCCCTCGGACTTCTCAATGGAGATGGTTCCCACCAGAACAGGACGGCCAAGTTGATGGAGTTCCTCGATCTCCCTGACGGCGGCGCGGAATTTTTCCTCCTCTGTTTTATAAATGACATCAGAGTAATTAGCCCTGATCAGAGGCATATTGGTGGGAATGACCACCACATCCAGATTGTAAATCTTCCGGAACTCCGCCGCTTCGGTGTCCGCCGTGCCGGTCATGCCGGCCAGTTTCTTATACATCCGGAAATAATTCTGGAAGGTGACGGTGGCCAGGGTCTGATTCTCATTTTCGATCCTCACATTCTCTTTTGCCTCGACCGCCTGATGGAGGCCGTCGCTCCATCTCCTTCCGGGCATCAACCTGCCGGTGAATTCATCCACGATGACCACCTGGCCATCCTTGACTACATAGTCCACATCCCTTTTAAAAAGGCTGTGGGCCTTCAATGCCTGGTTGACATGATGGAGGATTTCAATATTTCTCGGGTCGTAGAGGTTCTCCACATGGAGCAGTTTCTCCACGTGAGCCACTCCCTCCTCCATCAGAAAAGCGGCATGAGTCTTCTCCTCAATCTGGTAATCCTTCCCCTGTTTCAAACTTGGGATGATCCGGTTGATCTTATAGTATTTGTCGGTCGAATCCTCGGTAGGACCGGAGATGATGAGGGGCGTTCTCGCTTCATCGACCAGAATGCTGTCCACCTCGTCCACGATGGCATAATTCAGATCCCGCTGGACATAATCCTGAATATCGAACTTCATATTGTCCCGCAGGTAGTCAAACCCGAATTCATTATTCGTCCCGTAGGTGATATCGCACCCGTATGCCTTCTTCCTTTCCTGGTCGTTTAATTCATGGACGATCACCCCTACAGAGAGGCCCAGAAACCGGTAGATCGCCCCCATCCATTCGCTGTCTCTTTTTGCCAGGTAGTCGTTGACCGTGACGATATGGACTCCCTTTCCAGTCAGACTGTTCAGATAGGCTGGCAGGGTCGCCACAAGAGTCTTTCCCTCGCCGGTCGCCATTTCGGATATTTTCCCCTCATGGAGCACAACCCCGCCGATCAACTGGACATCATAGTGCCGCTCCCCAAGGGTCCTCCTTGCTGTCTCGCGAACCACGGCAAAGGCTTCGGGGAGGATCTCTTCCAGAAATTCTCCCCTGTCGATCCTCTCTTTGAACTCCCCTGTCTTTGCCCTGAGTTGATCGTCGTTCAGAGGCTGGATCGAGGATTCCATGTCGTTGACCCGTTGAACAAGAGGCCGGATTCTTTTTAACTCCCTTTCGTTCTTGCTCCCCACAATCTTCTTCAAGATTAAACCGAGCATAGAATTCTTTGCTCCTTTAAGTTCCTCGTTAATTCAAAAAAATTATATAACGGATGTAAACAGGTTTCAACAACCAAATAAACAGGCAAATAAAAAGCCCGATAAAGGATTTCTTTATCGGGCTTTTCCTCCATCATTGGAGGTCGTTAATTCAAAATATATCTCATCGGATTAACCGGAATGCTATTCAGTTTCACTTCATAATGAAGATGGGGGCCTGTGGTCTTCCCGGTTGTTCCCACTTCGGCAATCTTATCGCCCCGTTTCACTTTCTGCCCCACCTTCACCAGCGTCTTGTTAAGATGGCTGTACCGGGTTGTCATCCCGAATCCATGTGAAATGATAAGAAACTTTCCATGGGCGTAATCACTCCCGATATCAGAAACAAAACCATTGGCAGGAGCAACCACAATGGTTCCCGTCCTGTTGGAGATATCGATCCCCTCATGCATCTGGGTCAATCCCGTAAAGGGGTTGGTGCGGAATCCGAAGTCGGAGGTAACCCAACCCTGAACCGGCCATATGGAAGGGGTATGGACCAATATCTCCCGCTTGGTCTGAAGAACCCTCTCGAGTTCGGAAAGGCTTGTCTCCTGCGAAGTCGCCTCTGATTGGAGACGCTCGACATCGGCCTTCATCTGCTGAACCAGTCCCTTTTCATCCTTGTCCCCTTTCAACTTTTCCCGTAAATCCGATGGAGAAGGTCCACCCATGCCCATAAAAGGAGTGGGGTTCTGACCTCTTTCGAGATTGGCAATAATTCGTATCTTTTTGTCAAAATCTTTCAATCTGGAGACTTGTTTCTCAAGCTCTTCAATTTTTGAGGAGAAGAAATGGATTTCCGATCTCTGGGCCTCTGTCTGTTCACGCAACCGTGCGACTTCATAGGCCTTCTTTTTCACCTGAATATAGTCACAGAAGAAAAAGGTGACGGAGAGGAGGGCAAAGGCCGAGAGATAGAGGCCAATTTTAATGGTCTTTTTCCGTATCTTCAGATGCCGCGTCTTAGAAGTCTTATGGCCGAAGATAAGAATGGTAATAGACTCTTTATCCAACCTTTTCCCCTTGTTTCACTTAAAAATGGGATTGAAGCTCCACCCCTTAGCGCCCGTCTTAAATACCAGATTTGGATTGCCCCTGTCAAGTCTTTTTAAGAGAGCATGCAATTCTACCACACGCTCTCTTGATTACTTAGATTTTAAAAAAAGATTACACAGATTTTTATGATTTAATATCTTTCCGTCTGTGTAATCTTTCCTAATCGGTGTAATCAGACATTGCCAGATTTTATCTGGAAATGTCTTTAATTTCCGCTAACTTCGAGGCCGTCGACCAAAAGGCTCGGAGACCCGATTTTCCCAAAAAACCTGAGATCATCTCCGACCTCGGCCACTTTCTGAAAGAGCTGGTAGAGGTTGCCGGCGATGGCGATTGACTTAACAGGATGGACCCTCTCACCCTTTTCAATCCATTGGCCTGAACATCCCAGGGAAAAATCGCCTGAGATAGGGTCTACGGTATGCAGGCCCATCACCTCCTGGATCATAACCCCCTGCTCAAGGTTATTGATCAATGATGCGAAGGAAACCTTACCCGGTTCAATAAAAAAATTTGAGGTCCCTAACCCCGGAGGGGATTTGATGCTATGCCGCCGGCTGTTGCCCGTTGACCCGACCCCTGAGGCCCCGGAACAGATATTTTCCCGGTTGGCCCAGAACCGGTCATACAGGTATTCTCTTACCACTCCTTTAACTACGAGAGGCGTCCGTTGGCTTGGCGTCCCCTCCCCATCGACAGGAGAAGCGGCCGCACCTTCTGTCATGAGACCATCATCTATAATAGAGAGATGGGGAGAGAAAAAATTGACGCCCTTTTTCCCATCAAGGACAGACTTGCCTTTTTGAACCTGTTCTGACAGGAATGAATGGGCCAGCAGGGACAAAAATTCCGAGGCAATAGGGTTCTCCAGGAGAACCGGATAAACTCCAGAGGCAATTCTCTTCCCCCCAAGCCTCTCCAGCGCCCTTCTTCCCGCTTCCCTTCCCACTTTATTCACATCGATCTTATCGATAAAATGGCTGAAATCGAAATCCCAGCCCATCTCCGACTCCCCTGACTCTTCGGCAATGGCCATCACGCTCACAGAGGCAAATGTCACATCGTAAGAAAAACGGAGCCCGTTAGAGTTGACCAGGGTCGCTCTGGAAATTGACTCCTGGTAGGATGCTTTCCTCACTTTCTTAATTCTTCCCGTATCCACAGACCTGGCCGCTTCTTCAAGAAGCCTTGCATTTTCGATCTTCCTTTTCTCGGAAACCCCTGCGAGGGTCTCGTCAACAATGGGAAGCACGTGTGGTAATTCCCGAAGGGCATGGGCAAAATCGAAACAGGGGTCCGGAGAAGTGACTTCGGCGCTCGCCATCGCATCTTCTACGATCCGTTCCAGCCCTTTCACGGCGCTTCCCGAAGAGAACACAGAAGAAGAGGTGGTGTAAGAAAAACCTGTCCTCCCCTGATGCAAAACGCGGAGGGCCATCCCCCAGGGCTGTGATGCCTGGAGGGTATCCACTTTCCCCTCTTTAGACTCCACCTCAAAATGGGAAGACTCTTCGAGGAAAATTTCATATCCATCGATAGTTCTTCTGCGAAGAAGGTCCGATGTTTGATCAATTATCTTATCAGCATCTTTTGTGTTCATTGAACCCTCAAATTCCAATCACCCATCACCACTCACCAGTCACCATTTAATTAGAGTCTGTTTATAAACTGCAACATGATGTATTACAATAGGTTAGACGAGATTATCACAAAAATCAAGTTGCAGGAGGAGGGGGATGAAGATACTCAATGATCTGAGGTTGAAGTTAGAGAAACCGCTCTGGGCATTAGATCCGGAATTGGCATTAATCGATACGATCTTGAATGAGAATCCGAGGCTTTATGAGATAATAGCCCCGGACATTGTGGAGTTGAACAGAAGCAGTAA
>JAGXTA010000062.1 GCA_018333535.1 Deltaproteobacteria bacterium
AACATTTTAAAAAAACATTCTCTATTGACACGGCGTGGCGAAGAGAATAGAATTGATTCCCAATCAGGTGCCTTGTATCTTCGTTCCTCCGAGCAGGTAGGGAGCATATCAGAATGGATAAAAGAAAATACCCCCGGTTCTCAGTTGAAGAGAACGTTGTCGTGGCCCTCCGGAACGGACGAAACAGGATTGGAAAGGTCAAAGATATCGGTCTGGGTGGATTATCTTTTGAGCATATCTACGAAGAAGACTTAACGGGAGGAGAGACAACCAAAAGTCTGATCCTGTGGATAAAGGACGTCAACCTGCCTAAAATCCCTTGCAGAATCGTTTATGACCGCCCGCTCCAAACACCTACCGAATATGACTCGCTCACCATTCGATTGACCACGAAACTTTGTGGAATAGAATTTGAATCCCTCACCGATGAGCAGATGGCCCAACTGAAGGAACTCTTTGGGGTCACCCCTTGACATTGGACAAACTGATTACCCAAATCTCATCAAAGACAAAAACCTTGGTTTTGACACGATCATCCTGAGTGCGACCCTGGATGATGGTTTCTGCCTCAGCTACCGCCACCGGATCTCATAAATCACTCAGAAAATAAAAGCTTCATCCAAGGGTAACGGTGAGGATGCCCGTATCGTCATTCGGTTACGTTGTTCGTCTTTAAAGTCTTTAACCGTAACCGTTTAACGATTTACGAAACGGGCCTCGTTACCATAACCGAAACCCTTAGGGCTCGATTAATTTTCTTGGTTCGTGCCTGTCCCGTATAAACGGGAGGTGACGCTCCGTCATGAAGGATTACCAACCGAAGATCAAATCGGATTTGCTATTTTCGTTTCGGGTGGTCATAATATGAACGAAACAGAAAGAGTTAAAAGAGAGATAAAGGAGACCCATGGGCCTTTTTAAGCTTTTGATGAACGATCCGATCGCTTTCTTGCTTCTCGTCATTCCACTCCTCTACTCAGTGGTCATCCATGAGGTGGCCCATGGGTGGGTGGCGAACAGGATGGGAGACCCCACGGCGAAATGGATGGGCAGATTGAGTCTCAACCCGCTCAAGCACCTCGACCCCATTGGGACGCTCATGCTTTTCCTCGCGGGATTTGGATGGGCAAAACCCGTTCCAATCAATCTCAACAATATCCCGAACCGGAGAAAAGGACTCATCCTCGTCTCATCGGCCGGAATTCTCGCCAATATTCTGCTGGCTTTTGTAGCCCTGCTCGTTCACAGGCTCCTTGGCTTGCCTCCGTTTGGAATGGCCGCTGTTATTGTTTACACCCTTGCCCATATCAATATCACCCTGGCGGCCCTCAACCTCATCCCCGTTCCTCCCCTGGATGGTTCCAAAATTCTCATGGGATTTGCGCCTGCAGAGATCCGTTATTTCCTCGCTCGCATCGAGCCTTACGGATTCTTCATCATCGTCGGCTTGCTCTTCCTCGGCCTGCTCAACCCTTTCATCGGTTTTTTCCGGGGAATCATTGTAACAGTGATCAAAGCTCTTCTTCCTTGAAACCTCCACGCTTAGGAAAAGAGGTCCGCTCTCAATTGACCAAGCCATGAGATCTGACTTCATGGCTGAAAGGAATGGGATAATGATCACTCGAAGCAAGTCTCCCCTCCAACAATCATTCTTCAGCCGCAGTCCCTTTGGCTCTGTAAAGTAACGATTTTCATCAACGTCCCCATCTTCCGGGTCACGTTGTTATTTTTGGGAAGGAGGAAAAAGGGGGTTGTTACCCTAAAACAAAAACAATTGACAATGTAAACAATTTGACATATATATGTTTCTCTAAGTAAACAACTTATGAGAAAAGATCAGCTTCTCCAGGTCATTGCAGAATGGCTTCGTGAAATGGTTTTCCCTCCCTTGACACATCGGGAAATGCCCTCTCTCGATCTACGGAAGCAACGCGCTATCATGGCCATCGCAGGCCCTCGCCGAGCAGGAAAGACCTATTACCTTTACCAGCTTATCCAGGACCTCATGGAATCCAAGGGGATTTTGAGGGAAGAGATTCTTTTTGTCGACTTCGAGGATTATCGATTGCAGGGCTTCGGTCCCCCTGATGTTGACCAACTGTTTACAGCGTTTCAACAGCTTGCAGGGCGACAGCCAAGATTCTTATTCTTTGATGAAATTCAGCACGTCCCTGAATGGAATCGTATTCTACGCACGCTTCACAATCGCCGGAGTTATACCATCGTTGTTTCAGGGAGTAACTCCTCTCTGCTCGGTCGGGAGATCGCAACCGAACTCCGGGGACGTTACGAAGATCTTCTGATGTTACCCTTCTCCTTTCGAGAAGCCCTTCGCTTCTACCAGGTAACATTCGATGCCACTCTGTTTCATACGCATCAGCGGGGCCGACTGATTCAAGTTTTTGATGACTATCTTCAGTCCGGAGGCTTTCCCGAGACGCTGGTGAGAGAAGGGGCGTCGGAAAAGCGGAAACTTCTTCAGACCTATTATCGAACCATTTTCTATAAAGACATTCTTGAACGTTACAACATTAAAGCCCGGCCGATCCTGGACCAGATGATGGGGAGCTTTTTGGAGAGCTATGCCACTCCGTTTTCGATCTCAACATTCGAAAAGCAACTCAAAGCAGCGGGCCTCACCGGAAGCAAACGAACCATCTCAAATTATCTTCACTTTTTAGAGGAGGCTTTTTTTCTGATCACCAGTGAGAAATTTGCCTATTCCCCGAGAAAGCGAATGATGAATCCTAAGAAGGTCTATCTGATGGATACGGGGTTTGCTCTTCTGGGAGGTGCTTTTACAGAGAACCGGGGATACCTCCTTGAAAATGTCGTTGCCCTGGAACTGCTTCGCCGTGGGCGCCGGATGTTTTATTTCAAAGGGACCCATGAGTGTGATTTTATTTTGCAGGAGGGGAGGCATCCTTCTGAAGCGTGGCAGGTCTGTTGGGAATTGACGGCCCGAAATGAGCCGCGCGAACTGAAAGGCCTACTCGAAGCCATGCGGCAGTTTAAAATCCCCAGGGGGGGCATTCTGACCTATGATCAGGAGGAAGTCCGGACCATCAATGGCCTGAAAATTCCGATCATTCCTGTTTGGAAATGGCTTCTTCTTTCAGGGGAAGAGGAGAAATGGTTTTAGTAATGATAGATAGGATTGGATTCAATTAAAGACACGAATCACGAACCACGCCGTCTTCGGCCCCAGTGAGTAGAGGGGACACGAGTCACGTTTCTAAGGAGTAACTCATGCCGGCGATCGCACCGATTGAAGATTTGAGGGCAGCTTAGGAAGGAGGTTGAGTTTTGTTCCATGCTTTTTACAAACTGCACCTGCCTCGAGTAAGTCGAGGGGGGTCCCGTTTTTAATGTAAAGGGGTTAGCAGGTGAAGAAATCATCAGTCTCATTAAAGGAAAAGGATGTATTAAGAGGTGGCGGGATGAACCGCAACAATAAAGTGAGGGGAGAAAATCCGTCCAAGGTTTCACGGGGATTCCAACCCAAATTTACCATTACCCATCGTATTACGGGCGGCCTTACACAGATTGAACGGGCAAGAGGTTTCCTGGAAGCCGCAACTCTATCGGAAGATTGGGTCCGGTCGATGGGGGAGAGGGCTTTGGTTTTAGAAGCCCATCATACCACGCATATCGAGGGAACCCGGTTGACCTTAGAACAGGCCGAGCGTCTCTGGGCTGGGCAGGAGGTTCCGGAGGCCAACTCCGATGATGTGAAAGAATTGTTGAACTACCGAAAGGCATTTGATTTAGTTGCCGAATACCTTAACCTTAGAGGGCCGATTACCGAAGGAATGATTCGGGAGATCCATAAGAAGTTGGTAGAAGGTGTTCGGGGAGGCCAAGCCGGTCCCGGCGAATACCGCCGTAAACAAAACTACGTCGTTCACTCAGTAACAGGTGAGGTTATTTACACACCTCCCCCATCACAAGATGTTCCTCCATTCATGACGGAATTTGTGGTATGGTTGAACCGGGAAAAGGAGATACACCCTGTATTGGTCAGCGGCATCGCACAATTCCAACTTGTACATATTCATCCTTTTCTTGACGGGAATGGACGAGTCTCCCGGCTCTTATCAACGCTTTGTTTGTATCAGGCAGGATATGACTTTAAGAGGCTGTTCACCATTAGCGAATATTATGACAGAGATCGTACATCCTTTTACCGTGCCCTCCAGGGCGTCCGGGAGCAAGGCATGGATATGACCGGTTGGCTGGAGTATTTTGTTGAGGGCCTTGCGACCCAACTCCAAGAGGTGACGAAGAAGGGGAAACAGGCTATCTTTACTGATGTCATTGTTAAAAAACAGAAGCTCAATAAGCGCCAGGCGAGTGCTATCGGCTTCTTATTGGAACACGACAGACTGACGATTCGGGACTATGAACAGCTCTGTCCGGGAGTCAATCGCCGGACCCTGCAGAGGGACCTGAAAGATATGGTCCAAGCAAGTATTTTAAATACAGAGGGTTCTACTCACCAATTGGTTTATCGGTTAAGAAAGAAGAAATAATGTTTGCGACATATTTATGACGATATTTGCGACAAATTTACGGCCATGTTCACGGCTCCTTAAGAAACCAAGTTAATGAATTTAGGTTTGTCTTGTGCTTGACCTGCCCGCCGAAAATAAGAGTGGGCAGAGGGTATGCCTGACACGAATAAATGAGCAGCAGCTTGCTGCACAAATTCCTTGGTTTCAAACAGAAATCACGGAGGACTTGTAAGACAAAGAACGTGTGACTGACGATTTTTAGGATGCCCTTAAACGGAGGATTCCTCAAGGGATTGGGGTTTATAGATTTTGCAATATGCGCTATGCTTTTTTTGACAGACACGGTCACGAGACACGCCTGCCCCGACAGATCGGGGGTCACGTTTTTAATTAAAAGGATTGAAAGGGGAGAGGGAGCAGGAAATTTAGTCACATTTCAAGGCCTGACACCTCAGCTTGTCGAGGTCACAAATTGTGACCTCAACCCCCCATTCCAACCGGTCACAGACTGTGACCGGTTCACATGGGGGGCGACGCTATCTACCCTATGCATTCACAGAGCACGGTGCACTTATGGCAGCAAACATCCTGCGCAGCAAGCGGGCCATTCAGATGAGCGTGTTTGTGGTGCGTGCATTTATTCGGATGCGCCAGATGCTTGTTGAACATCGGGGGCTTGCACGCAAACTCGCAGAATTGGAAAAAGAATTTACCGCAAGGCTTGATGTTCACGAGACCACCATTAACGAAATAATTATACAAATCAGGCGATTGCTGAGTTCACCGCCAGAATCCGAATCTCCCAAGAGACGAATTGGATTCTTGGTGGAGGAACCACGTGTGCCGTATGAAGCTTCAAAAGGATTTAAAAAGCAAAAAAGGCGATAAGCTTTTATCGTTAATCGTATGGGTGTCGTTTTTGCTTTGAATTTTCCCCTGACGCCTTACGGCTTGCGTTTCACGGAAGTTAATTTTGGTACACGTCCCATGAGGTCTATTTAATGAACCTTCTACCCACCAAATCACTTCCCCCATCGGACATTTTGTTTAAGGATTTACGGGAGTTAATAATCGAAGCCCGGCGGGATGTGGCGAGGCAAGTGAACTCTGCATTGGTTCTCCTCTACTGGCGCGTGGGTAAACGCATTCGGCAGGACATCCTCAAGGAAAAAAGGGCGGGATATGGTGAAGAGATTGTGCCGACACTATCGGCACAATTAGTCCAGGAGTTCGGGACAGGCTTCGCCGAGAAAAACCTGCGGCGAATGGTTCAATTTGCTGAAGCATTCCCAGAAGAGCCAATTGTCGTGACACTGTCACGACAATTGGGGTGGAGCCATTTCGTCGCCATCATACCTTTAGATGACAATCTCAAACGTGATTTCTATGCTGAGATGTGCCGCATGGAACGGTGGAGCGTCCGCACCCTTCGTCAGAAAATCTCCGGCATGCTCTTTGAGCGAACCGCTCTTTCCAAGAAACCAGTGGAGTTAGCCAAACAAGAACTCATTAAATTACGGGAAGAGGATAAACTTACACCTGACCTTGTCTTTCGTGACCCTTATTTTCTTGACTTTCTTGGTTTAAAGGATACTTACAGTGAGAAGGACCTTGAAACAGCGATTTTACGTGAATTGGAGGCTTTCATCCTGGAATTGGGAGTAGGGTTTAGCTTTGTGGCCAGACAGAAGAGGATGACGGTAGACGATGAGGATTATTACCTCGACCTACTTTTTTACCATCGGAAGCTACGACGTCTGGTGGCCATTGATCTAAAACTGGGAAAATTTCAGGCTGCAGATAAAGGCCAGATGGAGCTTTACCTTAGGTGGCTGGAAAAATATGAGCAACAACGTGGAGAGGATTCTCCAATTGGATTAATCCTGTGCGCCGATAAATCCGAGGAACAGATCAAACTGCTACAGCTGGACAAGAGCGGAATTCGTGTGGCGGCTTATTTAACGGAGCTTCCTCCTCGCAAACTTTTACAGAAGAAGTTCCATGAGGCCATACTTCTGGCGCGGGCGCATTTGGAAGAGAAACGCGGAGAACCAGGAAATGCCTAACGCCTTACGCTTTACGGTTCACGGTAAGATGCTCATTGCGGTTTATGTTTTTGAGTTACACCTTACCCCTTGCGCCTTACGCTTCACGGAAGTAAATTAACGCTATGCCCTATGCTCTCTGCGCTCTGCGAGATGTTGGGGGACTCATGCCAGCGATTGCACCGATTGAAGATTTAAGAGCCGCCCAGGGAGAAGGGTTGAGGTTACTTTGACAGGATGAAGTTGCATTTGAACCTACGTCCCCTCCGGCTTCGGATAATCCCTTGAATCCTTCGTAGGTGACTCACTTAAGAACTTGACTGAATAATTCAGTCAGAGATAAAGGTTTATTCGATTACGAAGTTACCTATCTGATTTCTTATTTAACTCCAAATTCCGCATTGGAATAGGCCAACTTTTTAAGGAATGACACCCGTATCTCAATCTTTAAGTCTGACCCCGAATCCTACAACCACTTCTTCCTCTTAATGAAATGGCCAACTTTTTTATGGATGACCCCTGTGAATAGTGTAGACGCAACACCCTAAAATTAATCTGTCTGCATGGCCTTCCGCCCATTCAATAAACTTTAATAATGATTCTCTATTGAGTTGCATTTATATTTACTCCTCTCCTTTCTTCAAAATACTTTACTTACCATGAAGCATTACTATATCTTCATCAATGCCCTGCCGATAAATTTCTAGTCTTTCATTGAATCTTAATTCCTCGATATTGAGCGAACTAATTCTGACAGGGAAAAGCGAGGGAGTTTGGGTTAACATTTTTAGAGGTATAGATTTTAAACCGCTCGAAATTAATGCCCCCTCTATTAGCCATATAGCAAGTCCTTTGTCCTTTATACCTCGATTAGGGGTGCCTTGGTAAATGCCCCTCCCCTCCCCTTTCTTTACCACCCCCCAATCGACAAAAGAAGAAAGGATACGTCTCGCAGCCCTTGCAACTGTTTCCCTTTCACCAAGCTGCTCCCGGATGCGTCTTTGAATTTGAGCCAATGTGAAAGACTCCTGCAATCTTATAAGCCGCCCGACTTGTTCTGCAACATTTGCAAAAAAGGGGTAAACAGCCATCGTCATTCCCCAGTGGACTGCCAGGTGGTCCTCCGAAGGCAGTTTTTTAAGAAATTCCAAACCTTCTTTGTGAAATGCCGCCAAAGATCCGGGAACGGATACCCATATTTTCAAAAGAATTGTGATCGCTTTTTCCCGAGCTCCTCTTTCAGGGCTGCTACCTATAGACAGCTTGTCCTCCAGGAAATCTTGAAGTTCTTTTTCGATCTCCTCTCTTGTGTTTCCAGCAAGGAAAAGCCTAGCTGTTTTCTCAAGCCAATCCAACTTAATTCTTTGACTAAAGCCAATCTGGGTTATTCCTGCCATGAGGATTTCTTTTCCATTCGAATCAGCGGGACAATTAGCTCTTCGATTGAGATCCCGCCATGCGCAACGATCCTGGTCTCTTCTGCGATAAACGCCATACGATCTGGAGCAAGCAATGGCAAAAAATCGTCTGGTAATCCGATTGTGGGCCATTCTATTGCATTTAAGAAACGTTCTTTAATCTTTGATCTTAAAAGGCTGTCCGGATAAATGCGGACTCTCTCACCACGGAGGTCTGCAATTACACCTTCGGAAGGCCGCCCATAGCCTACAGCTTCAATATTTCCATGGTCCGAGGTCAGAAAGATTTGAAAATTATGTTCCAAAAGGAGATTAAGAAGCTTGGCCATGCATCCTTCCATAGTCCATTGCTGGATTTGATTATGCATTCCTGCTGTCCCCAGTTCCATTCCATGCATAATCTTATCCACCTTATCAACAATAAGCCCAATGGCCCGGATTCTGGGATACGAAAGGATTTCTTTAACTTCCTCGATACCTTGGTCGCCGATTCCCTTAGCATAAGCCACTTCGTTTTGATTTAGCCCCTGGTCTGACCAAAACTGGGTCCAGAGCATGGGTTCTTTGTTGGTGCCATAGATGCTTGAAGGGAAAAAGAGAGGGGCCTTTCCAGCGAATACGGACTGGCGAGATACCGAGGTGATTGTTGGTATCCAAGCAAAAACACCATCATCATGAAAACGAAGGTCTGGACACTGTGAACCTAATACTTCGCGCATCACAACCCACTGGTCGAGTGCCAAACCATCGACCAGAAGGAGAGCAACCCTGGCTTTTTCTGATTGGCTCAATTCTCTTGCAAGAAAACGTGGAATATGGTGGAGCATTACTGGCGGCACTGCCGGTTGGTTGTGGAGACCAGCAAACCTATTTTGAACCCATGTCAGAAACGCTGAATCTAATTGCCCACGAAGTTCCTTAACCCTTTCTAAAACCTGTAATGTTTGTTCGTCAGACCTATCAGCCAACAAAGCTGTGAGTTCCGCCCAACGATAAGCAAATAGCACCCAATCCTGGTACCTGGCTTCTGGTTCCGGTAGCGTACCCTCAACCGATTTTATGAGACCATCCAACCTCCGCAGACGATCCGCTTTCTCATCAATACGAATTCCAACCGCAACCCATTTCCCAGTGAAGAGTCCAGATTTTTCATGTCGCACGGGATGCAACAGCCCTTCGAGGAACAGACTGTCGATGTAAATACGGATATCGTCATGATCAAAAGGTAAATCGGCAGGCCCTTCGAACGCTAAGCCGTAAGATTGCTTCTCCTCTTGGACCTTGCTTATGTCCATGCCAGTAATGCCGTCTAGAAATATTGGCCAACGCTCCTGCAAAAAACCAAGGAACGCTTGCTTGTCAGGGATAATCTGTTTAAGCGGCCAATCATCGAACAGACCTCCCTGGCGGAGAACGTACATAAATCGCTCGTCTAAAATGCGGGGAATCCCTTGTCCCCTGTAATGGCGACGCAGCAGCACTCTCAGAAGGTCCGATGGTTGCTTGATAAGCTCTGGGGCGATCTCGAATACGTGGCGAAGGACGAAATCTTTTGTCGCATTGTTACCGAGTTGTCCAGGATTTTGTGTATTTTGAGCTTGATAAAGAGACTCAAGGTCGCCTCGATTTAATGATGCAACCACTGGGTAGCTCAAATTGGGAAAGAGGTCACCCAAATTGAATGAGAGTTTTCGTCCCGTCTCCAGAAGATCATACGGTAACGAGTTTAGACTATTTGACGCAGACCTAAGTACGACAACAAGATCCGTATGTTTCCCATCGTCCCATCTTGACCGAAACCTGGATTCATAGGCGTACCTGAAGGAAACATGATCCTCAAACGGAATTAGCTCAAATCCTCTTTCTCGAATCGCTTGCAAAACACCCTCTTCCAGTAAAAGACCATCAGGATCAGCCACGAGCGTCAATCGTGTGATCTGTGGAGTAAACTCCCGAAGAATTTGGTCGCGCCAATCACCCATTGGATACACCTCTCTGTACCCGAACCAAAATAAGGGGCAGCATTTCTGGACTCACCTTAGCCTTTCTTTCGAGGTGTTCATGCCATGACTTCTCCTCTTGAGCAAGCTGGCCAAGCCTATAATTTCGTACTGCCGGCAACCCAATTCGCCCAATGGCACGTCGGCGTGCCGTGAACGCATGCTCCCCCTTTTCCTGCTCAGCAATTAGGTGTTGGCGGTGTTTTTCAACAAGCTCTTCATAAACAGGTTTTCCATGTATTTCTGCGGCTTCCATGACTCGCTCAAAAATGAGCCGAGCTTCCTCGTTTTCAATGTAAGCACCTATCCTAACAGAGTCTGATAAGAGCCCATCCCAGATACGCCTTGCAGTCGGCAGCAAGACTCTTCCGTCGTCATGCAGAAACAGCGGCATAATGCGTTTCTGATCCCAATCGGCAGAGTAGATCGATATTCTCCACAAGGACCAGATCCCACGCACATCCGAAGGAAGATCTGAAAGACCAATGATCGGTATCGGTTGGTCGGGAACAACACGGGTGATCTCCATGGCCAACCCCCGAATCCGAGGGTCTTCCAGGGTGAGGTGCTGCGCAGTAGGCATCTGTTCAGCATCCCTACTACTAAATACAGCATCATAAATCTTTGTGCCATCCGGCCAATTGAGTTCCCACCTAGTACCATGCCGCTCGGCGGAACCACCGTGGGCTCTGAGATAGTTGACGGTCATGCACTCAACCCAATACGGGAGTGGGTGTGCCATTAACCTCTGGGCTTCATTGGGGTCCAGGTTCTCTGTTTCTCCGAGCACCGATCCACTCTCGCGTACTCCCTTCGCCATGGATTTAATACGTGTCGCTACATTCTCCACGGATGTCTCTATAGTCTCTGGATGGAGAATAGCTTCCACATAGAGATCGTCGAACATTTGGCCCGTCTGGGCCGAATCGAGTACGTCACCAGTTTTGTCGATACCAAATTCTTCGAGGATGACGGCCAATTTCTCCTCAAGGACCTCACGCACTCGACGCTCCACTGAATCTTCGAAAACAAAGTTTACAGCGCGCACAACGTGCTTTTGGCCTATACGATCCACCCGCCCAATACGTTGCTCCAACCGCATTGGGTTCCAGGGTATATCGTAGTTTATAACCGCATGGCAGAATTGAAGGTTTAGACCCTCTCCTCCTGCATCTGTAGAGATCAGCATGCGCGCATCTTTCGCAAAGGTGTCTTGGGCACGTTTCCGTTCATCCATATCCATGGAACCGTTCAGACACACCACTGAGAACCCACGGTCTGTAAGAAAATGATAAAGCATCTCCTGAGTAGGAATGAACTCTGTAAAAATCAAGACCTTCAGATCCGGATCTCCTTCTTCCTGCTGGAGTCGGTATACCCAGTCAAGAAGGGCCTCTGCTTTAGCATCGGGCCCGATCTGATCGCATCTTTTCGCAGCCTCAAGAAGCGCCTTGACTTCTTTTCGTTCATTTTTGATTGCCTTTAAACGGGTTTTCAGTAGGGTTTCAATTTGCTCCTGTCCATCCAGGTCAGCCCATTCTTCTTCTGAATACATCGGAAAGAGCGTCAGTTGTTCTTCCGGCGTCTCCAGCGCCTCAAGCCGACGCTCCAAACTCATCCGGATAGCTCGGGTGCTTGACACTACCAATCGCTGCATAAGAATCATCAGGAAACCAATATAACTCCGCTTTTCGAGCATAGCCTGGTTGTAACCTTCTCGGACATACTCAGTGACCGCGTGATAAAGAAGGCTCTGTTCCCTGTGCCTGCCTGCCGGAGCGCCGGCGCAGGCAGGGCGGTCTTCCCACGAAACGGGTACCAGTTGTGTACGCCGTGGTTTGAATAAGGGTTTCCCCTCCGCATCGATGGCCCGGCGCTTCTCCGTTCGGATGACGTGGCGGCTTACTCGATCTTTCGTAACGCTTTCAATATCAGGAAATTCTTCGGGATCGATCAAGGAAACCAACCGCTGGAAAGCATCGGTTTTCCCTTGGTGTGGGGTTGCAGAGAGCAAAAGCAGATATGGCGCTGCTTCAGATAGCCCTTGACCTAGCCTGTACCTTGCAACCTGGTCTGTGCTACCGGCAAGCCGGTGAGCCTCATCTACAATTACCAGATCCCAGCCAGCAGAAATCAAATCTTCGAAACGCTCCCGGTTATATTCCGCAACATCTTCGGGTGTCCAGCCCCGCCGTTTATCCAGGGGTTTGAAAGAGTCCATAGGAACAATAATTTGCGAAAATACTCGCCATGGGTTAGACGGTAGTCCCGGAAAATCTGATGGGGGTTGGTTCAATTCTTTGACTGCTCCAAATTTTGAACCGTGAACCTGTGAACCTTTAAGTGTAATTCGTCTAAGGGTTTCGAGGTCGTCGGGCAGTACGAGTTGGAATTCCTCATTGAAATGGAGCTGCATCTCAGCCACCCACTGGGTGACAAGGCCTTTTGGAGCAATCACAAGCGTTCTGGTTGCCAGGCCGCGAAGCTTTAATTCGCGCATAATGAGACCGGCCTCAATCGTCTTGCCGAGCCCTACCTCATCCGCCAGCAGATAGCGCACCCGGTTGTCCAATATTGCCCGGGAGAGCGCTTTGATTTGGTGCGGTAAAGGAATAACGGACGCTTCGATGGGCGCAAGCAGCACATCATGGGTTAAGGTATCCGCAATGCGGGCTGCAGCTGTTATATAGGCAATAGCATCACTTGTCCCTATATTTGCTTCGCTTAGGGGCTTAAGACTGTCGGAACGAACTCGAACGATAGCATCCTGACCCGGAAGCCAGACGCGATAGGTCGTCTCGCCCCAGAGTATCTGGGTTTCGATGACCTGACAGAGTTGATTGTGGTCTACACTGAAATGCCAACTTCCTTCGCTCACCGTTATTCACTCTCTTACCAAAGACGCTCCAATATAAAGCCTCTGGCATCTTGAAGTGCAGTCAATGCAGCACGGTTCACATCAATTATGTTCTGAAAATCGCGGTCTTGGCCGCGAACGCCTCTTCGGTGAAGTTCATTTATAAGTGCCTCGGCATTATCAAGCAGTCGGGAGTGCCATTCTGCTGTTTCTCTGAAGGATGTCCGAGAAACTTCACGACACTGCCGGTACAGACATTGCAGATAGTGTCGGTGGGCTTGCTGCTCTGAGTAAGCCGTAGATGTGGGTTGGGCTCCAGAAAAAAGGATCCCGGCATAATCTGATTCCATAGCAGCATCTGCCCTGAGGTGGTTAAGAATCCCTGCCCTGAATGCCATATCTAAAAATGGAATCTTATATTCTGACAGAGCTTGTGGACAGTAATACCATTTCACTCGTCGGCTGATTTCATCCTCTTCTGTTTCCTGAAATTTGCTCGTGGAAAAGGACCTAACGTTCAACCATATGCCTGACGCGATGGCGTCTACTTTAGAAGCCGCAAGACAAAGCATCTGATGGCTGCTATAACCAACTATTACGGACTTACCTTGCAGCTTCAGGCCGGAACAGAGTACTAAAAGATTTGCCAGCCACATCGGATCGTCTACCAAATACTGGGCCCCAGGATGTTCTGGCACCACATATAGCCCATCTACATCCCATATTTCTGCTGAGTTAATCACCATCTCTATTTGGTCTTCAAAGCGCATGGCCTCTCCGGAAAGACAAACGGTGGCAATACGTGGTCTATCCGCAACTACTGTAGCCGCCTCAGTAATAACGCTATCTTGAACTGCTAACCAGTCATCGTCGACACGTTCACCATAAATGCCAGGGATTATGAACCGGTCAGCTTGCGCTGCATTATTTAAGGCCAGAAGGCGCTGTAACAAGTGAGCGAGTTTAGGGCCTCCGCTCAGCATACTTGTGTCAAAGTCATCGGGCCAATAATCATGTCTAATAAGACGGGGATGAGTAGCGCGGGGATCATAAAATTGAGGATCCACCAAGATCCTTCCACCCATGCTCGCAACCTGTGAGCCAAAACGTTGTATCTGTTCCGTTGTTAAATCGCGTGGGCTCATTATTACAGTGCCAACACCCCAAGAATCAACGAGGTGCCGGCAATGCTCCATCATGCCATATCCGAACTGTAAATAAAGTTCCATAACTTAATCTCCTGTGCTGCTATTTATTGCGCCACGTGTTGAGTCAAACCATTGTCGCGCATGAAGTGCAGATGGTGGTCGTCGGGAAGGGTACTTTGACATCAGTAGAGCAATGAAATTAACTAATTGGTTCTCTATGTCGCCTTCTATTTTCAACGTATCAGGAATCATGGTTTCCGTGCGTCGCAGGGTATCAAGATGGTCTCTGGAACCTTCAGAAAACGGATGTCTTCCAGCAAGTGCTTCATATGCCACAACCCCTATTGCGAATAAGTCAGTTCTGATGTCGATTTCCTTCTTCAAGTTCCTAAACTGCTCAGGTGCTGCGTAGCCAGCAGTATGTGGTCCGAAATGAGCACCGGTTGGCGTTAGTGATGATTTTGCAAGATGTCTTGCAATCCCGAAATCGAGAAGCTTGAATGAGCCGTCAGGACAAACCATGATATTTTCTGGTTTTATATCCCTATGCACAAGTTTTTCTTTTTCAAGTGCAACTGCTGTATTTAAGAGTGTATCTATAAGTGCCAATACTTGCTTGGTTGGCAATCGTCCTTTGGCTTTCATTTCGTCACGCAGATTTACACCCTCTATATACTCCTCAATGATAAAAAGAATGCTGTGCCCATCATGATCGAACTTACCCCACTCATAAAGATGGGCTGTGTTAGGTATGTCACTGGATATAGCAATATCTATTTCCCGCTGTATTCTTTCGTTAGGTTCTAAAATCACCTTAATAACCACTTCACCGTAGTCGTCATGGGAGGCGCGGAATACTATCTTCTGACCGCCCTGTGCAAGAGGCTTCAAGTCTCGAATACTTTTTATGTTCCTTTGTATTGTGTCTAGATCAAGCGGTTTCATTTATGTACTCCAGTTATCCTTATTGATGAAGATAGCGGCCTATCCATTCATTAAACATCCAGGAACCATAAGAAGATGGGATATTGCACTTCCGGGCTCCCAGATATCGTCTTACATGTGCCCCATTCAATAAAAATACCCCTACCCCGGTTTTTCGTGAGCGATCAATAATTGATTGGCTGGGCCTTTCAACTGGAGATAGCACATAAGATTCTGAAGCAAACCACTGGTCAAGCTGTCCTTGCTGAAACGCATCAGTCCAGTTTTTGATTTTCGCTTCAACTGCGATAATAGAACGCAGACCGAATATGTGATTTAAGGCTTCTGTTTTCCACATAGTCTTCGAACGAGTGATTAGTCCAGCGTCCAATAGCCGCTCTATTGAAGAAAGGAGAGGTTTTGCGGCAATACCAAGAGTCGCTATTAAGGCTGATGCATCTGCTCCTCGAACATTTGAAAGGTAATGTAAGATCTTCATGTCTATAAGTTTTAAAGAACTGCGGGCAGCCACCCATTGGTCGAACACCTTGGGTAAGTACTGAACTATGACAAGGTCAGGAAAACCGGACTCCATCCGAGGTTCATGGAAAATTGCTACTGCACCTTTTTGCCAACGGAAACTCTGCGGTATATATTTAACAAAAGAATCAACAAGCTCTTTCTCTGTCCCCGTAACGCCATTGCGTGTAAGCAATCCGATTCGTTCATTTCCCCCAGTGAACTCGATCACTTTCATTATTCCTTCCCTGTTCTCGTCAACGCCTGGTCATACCACATTAAAAGTTTTGGGTCTTCCTGTAAAACATTTTCCGGGATTTTTTGGGCAACTTCAATGATTGTCTTATAATCTCTCTCCTGCCAGGCTTTCTTGAAGCCGGCACGTACTGCCTCTAAGCGGAAAACCTTAAGCTGTCTCTGCTTGGATTCTTGGTACTCATTGAACTCCTTTAACAGGGCCCGTTCCCGGAGTTTCTCCAAATCACCTGCCTTGTTAGGGTCTGGTACACACCAGCGATCCTTAGCCTTGGCTTGCAGGACCGGGTCGTCTTTCGATAGATTTCGCAGTTCCTTGAAGTTTGTTGAAAGATAGCTGTGAATCTGGCTCGGCACGTCCCCATCCCCATCGTAACGCAGGAAGTTCTGTGCCAAGAGTTCATCCATTTCCAGCAATTTTTCGTTTTTTTGCCACCCTCCGATTTCCTGCATGAATTGTGGTTTCAGTTCTCCACCCGTTTGAGGTTTTTTGGTCAACTGCTGCCTGAGCCATTGGATTGCGCTGGACTCATCAGTCACAAAAAGTTCAAGCTGGAGCATCTCCTTTACAGTCATGCGTTTTCTGTCGTATTCGGCCACTTGGTCGGAAAGAAAATACATGCCTTCCCGTTGGGGAAAGCGTTGGACAAGTCCTTGATAAAACTCCGCAGCGGAAAGCGGAACGGTAACTCCCCGTTGAACGTGAAAGGCAACCATACGGTCAAACAAAAGATAATTTTGCCGTTCGGCAATAACCTCGGCCTGCCCATCCCTGGAAACGAACACTGGGAGTTGTCGCAAGTGAGTGCGAATAAAATCCCAAGCGCCTTCCTCTGTGCCAGCGGTAAGCTTAAAACGTTCCTCCAAACCTCCATTGGGCTTGTAAGCGGAGATGATGAGGTCTTGCTTGACGGAATTGGCCATGAAAGCCGCTTTGACTCCACCATGCTTCTTATCAAGGGTACGAACATCGGCAACTACAAAACCTGCGTTTTCAAACGCTTCTTGAATCGCTGTCCAAACGCTGTTAAGAGAATTATGAAATTCTACAGTCATCCACCTGCCAGGCTTGAGACAGGCAAAATAGTTTTCAAAGCACTGAATCATCAGTGTCTTATAATCACCGAGTGTTTTGTGTTGCGACTTATTCTGAATCGCTTCAGGTCTTTTATTTGTTAGAACCCTGAGCCATGCTTCCCACAAAAAACTGAGCTCAGAATACATTAAGTTCCCACCAAAAGGAGGGTCAACAAAAATGTAATCTACTAAACAGTTGGAGATCGCTTTTTGCGTTGACGACCTTGTGTCAACTAAATTGCTATATTGAATAAATTTTGATAATCCTTCAAATCCCCTTTTGAGAAACTCGCTTCTGTAAGAGAATAACTCAAAAGGATTTTGTTCAACCCCAATTGATGGAATAAACAATGTACCGGTTAATGGTCCATTGATTCTACCCCTTGGATTGTGTTTGTTAATTATGAAGGCGTTTCCTTTGTGTAAGTTTCTATTCAAACAGCTTGTGGCAACAAGTCGGACCGATGGAAATTTGACTGCCTTTGCCCAAAAGGAACTGAGAATCATCAAATTTCTAGGAGTATAGAAATGGTGTGCATTCGTGATTCCGACATTAAATGGATCTGGGGTTTTGTCCCCCTCGATCATGCGGTCTGTGGGAAACCAGTAGGGAATGTCGGACTGCTCGATCTTTTCGGTCAGGCCCAGATCGAGGGCGCCGGGTGTTTTCTCATATCGTTTCTTCCCCACGCTGTAGTTAATGAGCACAGGAACCTGCTTGGATTGGTGAGTGGTCTGGTTGATGGCTTTGTCGAACTTGGTCACCCAGGCACGCTCCATGCGGCGCTTGGTGAGTAGGACACGGCAATGTGGGCAGGGGAATTCGTCCTTAACTTTGCCCGCCTTTTTGTCCACTGCCGCCTCCCAGAAAACCACCTCCCGCGTGCATTCTGGGCAAACGAATACATCAGACCAGACGGTGTAATTGATCCGGGCTTTGCTCTTCCCGTCGGTACGGGTGGTCTCATACATCCACCCGCATTCGTCTTCGACTTCCTTAAGAACGCGTTTGGCTTCACGCTCGAAAGCTTTAACGTCTACCGGAGTATTGTAGTTGTAACCGATAAATGTTGCTGCTGGGGAGAGGTCATTTAGAATTGCCCGCCGACCGCCTATCTTCGAAAATGCCCTTCCATTCTCATCCAGGATGGTACCATCCGACCGAACCTTATATCCAAGCGATTCGACCTCTTTTTTGCTATCGCATAATTGCGCAGCCACCCCAGTCATTCCCGTCCCACCGAAGCCGTCGAACACAACATCCCCCGGTTCGGTGTAATGCAGGATGTACCGCATGATAGCCTTGTGCGGTACCTTGGTGTGGTAGGAGTGGGCGTTGTAGATCGGGTCGTTTTTGCCCTCGCTCACATCCGCGGCAAACGGCTCCCGCCGGTATTTATCCGTTTTGGAATCGTAGGGCTTCCCGTAGCACCGGATGAAATCCTCGATGAATGGGTTTGGACAGGCGGTATAATAAGGAGGGTCAGAAAGCGCAAGGATGTCCTCATCGGAGCCAATCGGAAAGCCTTCGATCTTGCGAAACTCTGAGTCCTTCAGTTTTTCTTTGAGCTTTTCCAAAAAATAAGCCCGGCGGGCCTCATCATTCTCGAAGGTCATTCCGAGGCATTCTACTTGCTTCTTTGCTTTGGTCTCCAGTTCCTCCTGATAGGATTTCTCAAATAGATCGGGCTGACCGGAGGGGTCGCGGAATAATTCTTTTGTTTTCTTACCTGTGCGTTGTTTTTGTGCCATGGGTCACTTGCTAATGGTAGATTCGCCCTAACGGTCTTAATCCACCACTACATCTATTTGGGTTAACTATTCTACCCCATCCCCACCCTAACCCTGGTTTGAAGGGGAGGGAATCTTTAAATTAACGGTTCTATGCGCAATTCTATGCGGAGTTTGCATTAAGTCCGCATTGGATCACATTCCATGCGAATTCTAATGTTGAGCATCTCTCCTGGATTAACATTAAAAGTGACATTGGGTGGCTTCCAATGGTGATTCAAATGTGCAATTCACATTAAAAATCACATTTAAGGCGGAAAATGTGATTTTTAATGTGTTGGAAACATTTCCCTCACATTTTTTTGGGTTTTTTGGGGATGACATAGCGTGCGTTCCTGCCTCGCCCTGGTTTCTGAATGTTCGGGTTTTCAGCCATGAGTTCCTTCATTAAGCGAATTACTTGGAAACGGTCCATTCTGGCTATTTGACGTATTTCGGCATTACTTAATCCGACCTCTCCGTGTCTGGACCTTTCCATCAACACGCTCAACACCCGTGTCTTGGCCGCCTCCCAGTCGATGCGGCGGTCCCGCTCCGGGTGACCAGGCACGGAGAGTTTCCGATGGAGGTCATGACGCAGGGTCCAATAAGTTCCACGGCCGGTTCCCCCACGCTCAATGTCCCCGAATTCCGTTTCCATCAGGCTCAGAGTTTCCCGGGCATCGGACTCGGTCTGTTGCGTAATCCGGGCAGCGGTTGCTGTGTCGATCTCGGGGTGCCGCAGAAGGTGCTGAACGATAAGCAGGTGTTCGACGGATAGGATGCGTCCCCGGTTCGATTCGTCCGCAACGAACATTCTGAACGGAACGGAAAGTTCGGAGGCCCTGAAGATCACCCGAACTGCTTCTCCCTCGTCAAGGATTGACGGTGGTTCCTTGCCCTCGATGAGCAAGGCCTGGTACATGCGGCGCACGCCGAGGTTGCTGCGGTTGACCAGGCGCAGGCGGGTAAGGGCATCTACCAGCGTGGGATTTCGCGGGACAGGTTCGTGCCGGAGGATGTTTTCGGGAGTAATGCCACCGGGGAGACCGCCTGGATTGCTGATCTCGAGCCGATCCTTGAACTGCTTGAGCAGGATCGGGCCATGGATCCGGTAGTCAGCATGGACCAAAGCGTTGAGCACTGCCTCGCGCAGGGCTATTTCCGGATAAGTACGGATCTCGAAGTGAAACAGGCCTTGCGGGACCGTGGCAATGGGGTTGTCGGCCATAATCCGATCGATGATTCGTTCCATTGCGAGGGGGATGGCGTCCTGGCCATCGGCGCGGTCAGAGTAGTCGGTATCCGTAGCCATACGCAGGTGCGTCCAGGCATAACCCTGGAAATGTTCGCGGATAGCTTCCGTGGTTCCAGCCAGAAGCAAGCCGGCCCGCAGAAAACGACCTTTGCGAATGAGTCCGATCGCTCCAAGAAGGTTACGGTCTGACTCTCGAAGCAGGTCATCTGGCGCCCTTTCCCGTGCAGCTGACTGGCGCAGGCGCTCCATGGCGGAGGCAGAGATCAGGGATTCGAGACGTCCCGAGATCTCGGTGGCTGTGAAGTCCGTCTCTCCCGTTTCCACCATGATCCGGCGACGAAGCGTACCGGTCAGAGGTTGACAGTCTTTACCAATGTGGACCTTACCTCTTCCGGCAGTGTCGGTATAGGGAGGGATGCCTGGGTATATCTGCATAACCAGAACCCGACCCGTTCCTTCAGGCACGAGCAGTCCCTCAAAAACAGGCGTTAACTTAGGGTCGGTTGAATCGTATACTGCCTTTTTCAGACGATTCACATCCACTTCAGGTGGCACGCCAAGTATGGCCCGGGCCCGGCCTGTGGCTTTCTCATTTATCCCGAAGACCACCGTTCCGCCCCCGCCATTTGCCATACAAATCGCCATCTCGACGACCAGGGCCACGGAATCCTTCATGCTGCGCGGAATCCACTCTTTGAAGTCAAGATCCTGGTCTTCGAGGGCATTGGCTGGCTGCTGTTCAAGCTCCTCCAGAAGAGATCGAATTTCCGAAACGCTTCGCACAATTACTCCAGAACAAGACGGACCTTATTTGGTTCTTTGCCTTTTATGAGCTCATCAATATAATCTTCGAATCGTTTTTTCATTTCCGCAGGTGTTGCTGGAGCCCCGCCGGAGAGTAAAGCCTGACGAAGATCTTCAGTCTTAACATTGACTTTCACCAACCCTGACAGGACCTCCTTCAAAGCTTGAATAAAATCCTGAGTGAGCTTTTCTGGCAAACTGCGCTTCTTGAGAAAAGCGTCAACCTGTTTTCGAGGTGTCGGTTTGAGCAGGGGCAAATTCTCCCTGGTTGTTGGATCTTCGAGGTTTGTCAGTAGAGTCTGTGTCCAAGCAGAGAGGAGGTTTTCGAGTTCACCATCTAACCCTTTGAGAATAGCTCCAACTGGGGCCGCGAAAGGTTCAACACTCGGTTTGAAGGAACAATGGGGACATACGGGCGATACCTCCACTTCTTGCTGGGTGAGAGCAAAACAACTTTTGAGGTTCGCCAAACGGTTCTGAAAGTCGGTCAATTGCTGGCGTGGCATTAGGTCGATTGTTGATAGTTTCTGGATTGTGCTAAGGCGTTCATCACGCATCAGGGAGCTTTTGCGCTTATCCTCGTTGACTCCTAACCTTGCTTTGGTATGGGACGTCATGTAGCTCTGGATATAAGACTTCTTCAGATCATTGAGCTTGTGGAGTATTTGCTGTCGAAATGCCGGGGTCGTCCGCTTTTTGGGGTCTGAAATTTCGGCAAGTGCATCAGTTTGGACTTTCTTCATAAGGACCACCCACTCATGGTCTGTTGGCAAAACAGCCTCCGCGGTAGATAGATAGGACGCAGTCGTACCCAGGTCATATACCAATTCCTGCAATGACTCGACTTCGGCAAGCGTCTGCACTCCAGCTCGTTGGCTGTTTACCTCCTGAGTATCGTAACGGAAGTTCTTTAACTTCCCTGGAGTAGAATAGGCTTGGAGTGATTCGAGGAATGCCTTGGTATCCTCCAAACGTGACCGAATTGTTTTGGCTTCATCTTCTCCCAAAAGGCTTCGGCCCCAAAAAGTAAGTCCGCTCTGCATCTGCTGGAGTGCTAACACCAAACCCTCCACGTTTTTGACAACAGCACTCTGCATTGCTTGTAGCGGCTCGTCTTTGCCCTGGGTTACAAGTTGAGCCCAACCTGGAGGCAAGCCCAGAAGTTCGAAGACTGCTTTGAGTGCGGGGATATTCCATTCCTTTGGTCGTTCGATATGTTTGAATTGAATTAGCTCATCAATAGCGGTGCCGGCAAGAGCTGATAGGTTGCCGGCGTCTAACTTTTTGCCCGGGACAGAAAGAACCAGATCGCCTGAGTAAACCAGAGACGCCAATAGGACGACTGCCCATTCGGGCTCAAGCCGCAAACTCTGCGAAGACATATACTCAACCCCTAGTGTGTCTTGAATCAGTTCAGAGCGGTTGACAACCTGTCCATGACCCTTCTTTTTGAGAATTCCCAATATATGACTGGTATACTTGGAACGATACGGATCGAGTTTATCGCCATCGAGCAGTTCCAGTGCATCAAGGACCGCCGTTGCTTGTTTGGTGCGGTTCTGTCCGCCTGCCTGCCGCGCCGCTCCGCTTTGCGGCGCAGGCAGGGCTATGGCACGAAGGGCATCCTGCGCTGCCTGACCACGGTTGGCGTCAGTTATTAGCACAGAGAAAACAGGATATTCAGGGGCCTGGTCCTGAAAATGGCTTGTAAGACAAACAGAACCTGTAATGTTGACGATGTCACGGACATTGGCCCTTCCACCCCCGCCTGATGGGATCTTGCCCTTGACCCATTCAATGAGTTTCTTAGTTTTACCCTGGTAGACTACCTCAAAAGCCACTACAATATTTTCCTGTAGCCATTTGACTAGGTCGCGCAAGAATCCAGACGCTTTAGACTCATAGGTAGACTTAGCGTGGCCAGACGAAGTTGACGCCAGGTCAATGGCCGCGGCATAGCTACGCAGCGCTGCACGAAAAACATCATCTCTCCCAGTCAGTCGAAAGAATACCTCATCTGCCTTCTTCTCATCTTTGAAGGGCGGGGGGTCATTGGGCTGGATAAAATAGAGATAAAAGTCTCTGGGTGGAACGGCGGTTGAGCGCTCGTTTGGAGACCCAAAGAAGAGATAACCTCTGCGAGACGCCTTATGCTCGATCCATTCCAGCTCGTGCTGCCAAATCTTGTAACCAGTTACATAGGTCTGATCAGAACATTCCATTGCCCGTTTAAGGGCTTCAAAGTAGTACCGGTCAAGTTGAGAGTCACTAAGGCTTTCTGTTCGTTTTTCAATGAGCGCATCATAGTCATCTATTTTCTTAAGATCTATGTAGTATTGGCGGTTCTCCGGGTTGGAGGAGATGAACTGGCCACTGACGGTTTTATGTATTTCACGTAGAACCGTCTCGACTTGGGAAAGCAGATCATCAGCCGGAACACCACCGAGATCCTCAATGCCGGGCTGGTAAAGACAAAGACCGTCCCGGAGCTCTTCCGGGGTAGCTCCAAGTGAGGCATAGATATCCCCCATCGTTAGACGATGGATTGATAAACCGTAAATGATCCGAAGGGCCATGGGTTTATACGCGGGCCTCGTAAAAGCCTGCTGAATGCGCGATTCAAGGACCTGGCTGCAGTCAATTACAGCCCTTATGTCTGGAACAGTGCGAAAAGAAGGATTCTCCTTCAACGTTGTCCAGTAGCTATCATATCCAATAAGACCGGGATAATCTTTGGGAACATCTTTATCGAGCAACCGCTTCATCGCTTGAGATAGCGTCTTAAGCACCTCACGCTTTTCAACTGCAGTAATGCGCTCAAAGGTATCGATATAGTCTGGATGAACAGGGAAAAGCCGGACAAACTCTTCCATCTGCTCATTCATATGACCGTAGAATTTAGCAAACGGGATTAAATACTCTCGTATCCGTGTTTGTTGCTCCCCAGTTTTCTTAAGTAAGCGCTCTGATACGACAAATTTGACATCTTTGCGGGCGATAAGGATTTGCTCGAAGCGATCCTTGACCCGCCGTATGCTGTCAGCGACGAAAGAAAACCTGGCACTATCAAAGATGGCTTCTTGCACACCAGCCATAAACCGGAATTTAAGATCCTTACACACTTCTCCAATCTCGCGCAGGAAATTCAGGTCGAGAATCAATTCTTGATCATTGCGAGTGCGGAGGAAGTCGAGCAATTCATCTACAACAAGAAGCAATCCGTGGTCAGGATATTTTTGATGAAACAAGGCCATCATATTCTCAAATGATGGCTTATTGCTGGGAACCTTGTCAGGGAATTTGAAATTCACTCCCAGGATATTTAGGTGTTCCTCAAGCTCGGCTACGATGATGTCCCTCAGTGACATCGTGGTAGCGCCAATCTCTGTACGAATCACCTTGAACTTTCCCGCAATTCGGGAAACTGCTTTGGAAACCTCTTTGCTTGTGAGGGAACCGACAAGATCGCTGTGCTCCGCAATAGCTGAAATTAAAGACATGAGGTGAGATTTTCCAGTGCCGTAATTACCCACAATAAGAAGACCCTTATTGTCAGCAGGTTCATCGAATTGGAGATTGGGTACAGCAATTTTTATGAGCCGTTCTGCCATCTCGTCTGAAATAACGTAGGTTGCTACAAGCTGCCGAGCGGTTGCAGATTTATCGGCGTCCCGCAACTGAACAACTGTCTCAATTGGATCAAATTGGATCAAGTCACCATATTTCATTTCGATTCCCCCATTTGTTATTTGCTTTCCCTCACGACTTTTTCTCTAAAGTTACTGCCAAAAGGTCATGAGCCGGATAACGGCGATATTCAGGGTGATTGGGTGCAGCATAGGTCAGATACCCTCCCGCAATTGTTCCGTTCCAGGTCGCCACCACCGTACGATTGCGTGAAATTTGTTGAAGAAGCCGAAGTGGATCCTGCTTCAACGAAACCTCGAAGAGAATTTCAAGATTATCTATGAGCACCACGTGGTCACCAGTCTGCCCGATTATTTCATCGATCAAAAGGGGTAGCCTTAGAATTCGCTGCCGTTCAGTCAACTCGAGAAGGGATCTACTGAGTTCCAGATTCAAATTTATGTATCTGAACCCGGTTTGTTTCGATACCTCCTGCAAAAGAGAGGTCTTTCCTGATCCAGACTGACCAACGACCAAAACCAATCGATGGTAAAGCTCGTGAGTTTGACCAATTTTTTCTATAAGTTGCTCAGATAAGGTAGCAATTTCCATAAGAGTACGTAATTCTTTGGTTCAATCCCCTTCCCCCTTTAGTTGTTCTGGAGTACGTTCCTCAAGCCAAAGCATGAAAACTAATGACCGTTACACTCAAGATACGCTCCGTTTGAGAAGCGCTGCGCTTGAGGTAAAACCATAAAAAACAAAAGCCCATTCCTACTTCAGAAATGAGGTCTAAATTAATCTGGTAACCATACCCCCCCTTACGGTTAGAGGTTAAGAACGGTTGACTTCAGTTTCGATTGGATTGTATTCATAATTAGACAATGTGTCAATGGAAATTGGGGAAGGTTACTGAACGGATTTCAGTGACAGGTTACTGACAGTGTTTTTGAGGGCTTGAAAGCTGCAAGCTATTGAAATAATTAAGTGTGATTGGTGGCGGTGCAGGGATTTGAACCCTGGAAACTGATTTGCCAAATGTTGGCGGTTCAAATCCGTCCGTGGGCTCCATAACTAATTGAAAATGCCCACTTTTCATAGGTGGGGGCAGAGCCCCAAGTCTTGACAGAAAACGGTTTATCAATTAAAAATGAACTTAATGCAGCAGGTCTCCAAGTAGGGACGCTACCAATAATTTATAAGGAGAACAAAAGATGAAAAATGTAGAGATGAAAGTGGAAGACAATATCCTGATTATTAAAGTAGACCTTACAAAAGAACATGGTCCTTCATCATCAGGAAAGACCATTATCATTGCATCAACGGAAGGGAATATTTCTATTCCTAATAAGGAAGATATTAAGATAGGATTGAATATCTATAAGAAGAAGTAAGGCGGCAAGTGATTTTTTCTAGCCGATACTTTTAAATGGAGGCAGCTGTAAATGAATATGTTGCTAAAACTCCGATACAGTCACTGTGATAAAATTGTGATAGAATCAAATCAAAAAGACCGAAACAGATAGAATAGACTGGAATAGATCAAAAACCTTCCAACCCAATATTATCAATGCTTAGCGGGAAACCAGACCAGATATCAAGGGGTTAGAAATTACGCCAAATTTAGATTTGCAATCAGCGGGTTGGCGGTTCAAATCCGTCCGTATATTAAGATCGTATCATTGTAAGAATCATTTTGAATCTCGTTATCGCTTTCAATGCGTGTGGATCGTTGGCAGGCATTATCACCATCTCGCCCCCCTTCAAGCGAAACGGTTTACCCGAAATAACAACTTCTGCTTCACCGTCAAGAAGATAGACCAGGGCATCAAATGGTGCTGTATGTTCGCTCAGCCCCTGTCCTTCATCAAAAGCGAAAAAGGTTACTGTCCCTGTCTTTTTGTCAATGATCGTCCGACTCACGACAGAACCTTCTTGATAATCTGCCAAATCAATTAACCTTATTGCCTGTATCCCACTTTTTTCCATGACTCCCTTCTCCTTCTTTCATTTTTCAATCTCTTTTGCGAGCCTCTCCCCATATTCCTGGCATCTCTTTTCAATTTCTTTATCACTTTCACCATCCACCCGCAGGATACCCTCAACCACCTTCATCCCGTGGTGTAATCCCAGGGCAACCTCAAGCATTTTTAGACAATCCTTCCCATCTCTGCTTGTTCCAGCAGATGTGAAGATACCCGCCACTTTCCCCTTCAATTTACCCCCCCTGTAATGAACGATTGATTCATCAATCGCCTTTTTTACTTGCCATGCCACGTTGGAAAAATAAGTGGGTGAACCGAGAACAATGCGGTCGTAATTCGGGAGAAGAGAAATGTCAAACTTCCCAACATCTTCTACCGTGACACTGATGGCACTTGACTTCATAGCCTCGGCTATCGCTTTTGCCATCTTCTTGGTGTTCCCACCCCCGCTATAATAAAGAATCAACACCTTTTTTGAAGAAATCTTTCACCTCCAATATTTTAATTCTTTCATTCCAATCTATTAGATCAGGGACAGGGTTGTCAATGGAAATTGGTTTTTAGTTCGACCATCAGGACTTCAATCTCTCCGAGAGAAGAGTGAATCTCAATTGAGGTTTATTGTTTTTAATAGCAATGGCAAGGGCTTTTTTAGTCCCCACCAGCACCACCAACTTTTTTGCTCTGGTAATCCCGGTATAGATCAAGTTTCTCTGAAGGAGCATGTAGTGCTGGGTAGTCACGGGGAGGATCACCACTGGGTACTCGCTTCCCTGCGATTTGTGGACAGAGATAGCATAAGCCAGGACAACCTCATCCAGATCAGAGTAGTCATAAGGGATCAACCTCCCGTCAAAGTCTATCGTGAGTTCCCTATCTTCCTGGTCAATTCTTGATACCCATCCAATGTCCCCATTGAATACTTCCTTGTCGTAGTTGTTGACGATTTGCATGACCTTATCATTCAGTTTGAAGGTTCTGCTTCCGTGGGTGATGCCTTGCTGGTCAGGATTAAGTTTCTTCTGTAGCTCGATATTTAGGTTAATTGCTCCAATCACTCCCTTATGCATGGGTGTCAGAACCTGGATATCTCTGATGGGATGAAATCCAAAATGGTTGGGTATTCTTTCGCTGCAGAGTGTCAAGATTTGATTTAGTGCTTTTTCTGGTTCTTCTTCCTGGATAAAGTAAAAATCTGTAGCCTCTTTCTTCTCTATTTCTTTCAGAATGGGAAACTCTCCTTGATTTACCTTGTGAGCATTTACGATGATCATGCTCTCCTGAGCCTGGCGAAAGATTTCCGTTAGCCTGACTACTGTAAATATACCAGAGCCTATGATGTCTTTCAAAACATTGCCTGGGCCGACTGATGGAAGCTGGTCTACATCCCCTACCAATATCAGATGAGCCTGAGGCGGAATGGCTTTGAGCAAATGATACATCAAAAGCGTATCGATCATGGATGCTTCGTCTATGACAACAACATCTGCCTCCAGAGGATCTTCTTGGTCTTTTTTGAAGTCACTCTTTTTGGGAGAGTATTCAAGCAATCGGTGGATGGTTTTAGACTCCCAACCTGTTGCCTCGCTCATCCTTTTGGCAGCCCTGCCCGTTGGAGCAGCAAGAAGGATTCTAAGTTTCAACTGCTGGAATATCTTCAATATGGCTGTGATGATGGTCGTCTTGCCAGTCCCTGGGCCACCCGTAATAATCAGAACCTTTGAATTTCCTGCTAATAAAACCGCCTCTTTCTGCTTTTCAGCCAGTTCGATATTCAGCTTCTGCTGAACCCACTCAATTGCCTTTTCAGGATGAATCGGTCGAATGGTTGAGGGAGACTCTTTCAACCCTCTTAACCTTTGAGCAATTTCTGTTTCTGCCACATAGAATGGAGCAAGGTAGACAGCCCTGTGATCCTTCTCAACGTTTATTTCCTCAAGAATAATCTCCTTTCCCTTGGAGAGCTCAGTAATGGCTTTGGTAATGATTTCCTGATCAACCTTCAATATCTCTTTGGCCTTACGAACCAAATCTGTTTCAGGATAGTAGACATGGCCTTCTTCTGTTAATCCATTCAATACATAGATGACTCCTGCTTTGGCTCTGATGAGAGAATTTGGGTCAATCCCCATGTTTTGGGCGATCTTATCTGCCGTGATAAATCCGATGCCGTGGATATCCTGAGCAACGCGGTAGGGGTTTTCCTTCACCACTTCGATAGAACGGTCTCCGTATTGTTTGTAAATCTTTGCCGAATAAGTTGCACTCACTCCGTGACCCTGAAGAAAGATCATAATCTCTTTGATCTCCTTCTGCTCCTCCCAAGCCCTTGTGATCATCTCAATTCTTTTTGGGCCGATGCCGTCTACTTCAGAAAGCCGTTTTGGTGTCTTTTCTATAATCTCCAAGGTATCCAAGGCGAATTTCTTGACAATCCTCTCTGCCATGATTGGGCCGATGCCTTTGATCAAACCCGAACCCAGGTATTTCCTGACGCCGTGGACTGTAGCGGGAACAGTAACTTCGTAAGTCTCGACCTGAAATTGCTCTCCAAATTTCTTGTTATGAACCCATCTCCCTGTCAGCTTTAACGACTCGCCTGGATTGATGGCGGTCAGATTCCCAACAATGGTGGTCAACTCCCTTTTTCCCTTCTCCTGGAGTTTGGCAACCACGAAGTCATTCTCTTCGTTGTGGTAGGTTATTCTTTCAAGAAAACCGTAAATGATGGGCATTTTGTTTATCGACTCAGGCTAAAGGAATTGAATAGATAATCCATCCTTCCAGAACTTTATCAGAACCGATTTGGGTAGTCAAAAAATTTGGGGTGGAGAATGGGAGAAGCGTCGTTAATGAGGATCGAGGTATTCTAAGAAAATTCTTTCAATTTTTCCTTATCAATTAGGTCGAATGGTCTTTGCTCGGGTATCCTATCCAATAGCTCCCTGAGGACTGGTCGTAAGTAGATCTGATCGAGATCGAAATGCTTCAATGCCGTCGCCAAGGTGTTAATCCTTTCCATCGTCGTTGCCTTAGAACTGATTATTAATACATACTCCCCTCTTAATAGACACAGACCTCCTACCACCTTGACTAAATCTTCCTCCTGTTTTATGGCTTCATGACGGATATGTACGCCGAATGTTTTTATCAAATCCTCGAGCTGTTCTATGATGGTATTCTCGTCCATACCGGGAGTTTCCTTAAAGAATCAACCTGCCATCGGATAGCTTCGATTTCAATCGGAGTGTACTTAATTCTGAGAAGGGTGTCAATGAGAATCAAAAATGGGAGTGAATACATCTTACCATCCAGCGACGGTCCAGCGACGCCTCTTTTGGACTTACTAAAAAGAAAAAGCCCTGAAACTAAAGGGCTTTTTCAATTGAAATTGGTGGAGGCGGCGGGAATCGAACCCGCGTCCGAGAACCTTCCGACAGAGCTTCTACATGCTTAGCCCGTGTTTTAAATTCACCCTTCCAATCTCCCACGGGCAGGATTCCGGAAGGATTAGCTTATGGTGATTCGCCCCTCATCCTATAAGCGTCGGAGAGGAACTATCCTGTATTTCTGACATCCACTTTCCGCCCTGCAGGAGAAAACGGAAGGGACGCTAGCTGCCCTTAAGCAGCTAGGGCATAATCGTAGTTGGTTGCGATTATGTTTATTCCCATTTGTTTAACGAGCCAATGGGACCTCGGCATGCCACCCTGACGTCAACGATCCCCGTCGAACCCTTTTCGCCCCCTTTCCATCTCTCTCTGCATTGTCTTTCGTTTGAGTGTTTCCCGTTTATCAAAAAGTTTCTTTCCCTTTGCCAGCCCCAGCTCTACCTTCGCCTTCCCACTCGAAAAGTAGAGGCGGAGCGGGATGAGGGTAAATCCCTTTTCCTGAACCTTTCCGATGAGACGCCGAATCTCCCTTTTATGGAAGAGAAGCTTTCGCGTCCTCAACGGGTCGGAATTAGACCGGTTCCCATGGGAATACGGACTGATATGGGCGTCGACAAGAAAGATCTCTCCGTTTTTGATCGTCCCGTAACTGTCCCCAAGGTTGACCTTCCCCTCCCGGAGGGATTTGACCTCTGTTCCCAGAAGGCAGATTCCTCCTTCCATGGAGTCTTCGATCGAATAATGAAACCTGGCCTTCTTGTTCTGGCAGATCAGCTTTTCGCCCATGATATAATATTTTAGTGGAAAAGGTGCTGAAAATCAATGATTTCGTTTAGGTTGGGTTTCATCATTTCACCTCCGAGTAAAGAACCCCGCAGCAGAGCTGCGGGGCATTAAAATCAAAAGCTAACTGTTCCTGGAGTTGATATTTTTTCTTGATATATCTACGTATGACTTCATGAACATTATTTGAAAATTCAAACCATTTATATTTGAGATCATATACTTCATGCTGGATTTATCTAATCGGGCCCATGATGTTTTATCGCTTTCAGCGAACCTGTTTTCATCCGCCCAGCAGAGCTGGGCGGTATTCAACAGGTATTTTTATAAATTTCTTCACCCTTTCCTCAAACAACTGATTCAATTGTTGACTGTTTTGGGGCGACCATCCAAAAACTTCCTTCCAGACCTCCTGGCTTTCCATACAGAGGTAAATAAAAAGGTCGGGGCTCACCTGTTTCAACCATTTCACCATTTTCCGGTACATCTCTACCCGGATCGTTTTAAAATAACGAAACTTACCATCCCCTCCTGGGAACAACTCCCCTAAAAATATTCTGGTTTTAGGAAATCGCTCCTCAGCAATCCCCTTGAGCTGAGCAGGATACCGGAATCCTCCCAGACTGATCCAGACCACTCGTTTTGGATCGATCCGACTGAAAAGGAAATTGATTAGCCCCTCATACCCCTTCTCCCATCCCTCATGGTCGATCATCGGGTCAAAATGAAATCCCAGAGGATACCCCGCCTCCTGACACCTCTTCGCCGCATCGATTCGCTCTTCTAAAGAAGCGGTTCCCCTCTCCTCCTCTTCGATCACTTGAGGGGGATTAAGTGACCAGGAGACCACTGTTCTCCCACGATGATCGAGAGAAAGAAGGTGTTCCACTTCGGTTGACTTCGTCTTCAGTTCGAGGATGGCATTCTTTTTGGCAAAGAAGGGCACGAGAAATTGAGAAATCGGGAAAATGGACTCCAGGGCTAAGCTGTCGGAGAGTTCCCCTGTCCCCAAACGGGAAAGAGGGGGGCGCCCTATTGCGAGAAAGCTCTCGACCTCCTGGAGAAGGTCATCCCAGTTCGAATAGAGGGTGAGAAAGGGATTGTTCAGGTATCCCTGAAGGACACAATAGGAACAATCCATCGGACAGTTGGTGATCGGGTTGATCACATAATATCCACAGCAGATATGGCGGGATGTCCCTGGACAGGGTTTAAGCCGCCTTCCATAAAAATGGGTGATGAGAAGATTTCTTTTCCCCATCCCGATGGGGTCGGTGATTGGGAGGAACTGTTTGATAAGATTTTTCTTATCTTCGACTCTCTCCACCGGGACATCAGGCAAGGATTTCAGAATATGCCGAGTCACCCAATTCGTCTCAGCTTTAACGTCGAGATAAATCTTTTCAATTTTGAAGGAAAGCATCTCTTTTCGTTTCATATCTCTCCCGCCAAGAGACTGTGTTATACAAGCCCGTTCATGTTTCGACAGGGCCTGTCCTGAGCGAACCGTTCGTCCCTTCGAGAGCCTCAGGGCGAACGGTTTTTTCCGAATGTCCTGAGCGAAGTCGAAGGAAGGGCTCACCACGAACGGAAAATGGCACAATTAAAACCACTCACTTAGCCGTTCGCCCTGAGGCTCTCGAAGGGGGAACGGCGAATTACGACACAGTCTCCAACGGAGGGAAGACATCTGCTCTTACTTTCCGTCTAAGAACTTTCAATTAATTTTTTAAATTCTTTTTTGTCTACAAGCTCGGATAAAGAGTTAAGGATGGTCCGGTATTCTTCCGTTGATTCAAACTGAAACTCCATCTTTAGCCCCTTCCCTTCAAAATAGGGCGCATGATGGACGGACACGCCTACCGGCAAATTGAATGCTTTTCTCTTCCTATCAAACTCCTCCTCCATTTGTTTCATCTTTGGGTGACGAAGGTTCATGAGAACTCTCTTCACGCGCTCTGTCCTTTGAATGGGGGTAAGTTCTTTCTGTGAAAGGATCCCTTGAATGTCAGGGCGATCGATAACCTCCTTTATACTGATTCGTTCCCGCCGGGAGATTTCACTCAGGAGGGTGAGCATCTCTCTCAAACGATTTTCGCCCAATTTCAATAGGGAAAGAAAAGGGAGAAGAGCCATCCGGTCTTCGGAACTCATTTGAGCAAGGAGTCGAATGTTGGAACGGGAAACCTCCTCTCTCAGGACAAACCTTTTTGTCTCATCTTCCATCTCCGCAAGGGAGAGATAGGTATTCAAGATTTTCTCGTTAGGTTCCAGGGAAAATAAGTGCAGATAAGTTTTGACCACCTCGGAATGTTCGAGTTGGAAACGATGAATCAATTTTTGCAGGGCAATGGCTTTCTCCACAGCATTAAACCCTCTGGTCGTCAGATTCTCCTGGAGAGAAAGAACAAATAATTCCAAATCACTCGGCTCTTTCTCTTCAAAAACCATCGCCGGAATTTCAAAAACTCCAAGTTCCTTTAATACCCAAATCCTCCTGAACCCGCAAACAATCCGGTAATGACCCTTTTCCTTTCTTAATAGGACCGGCTGAATGAACCCGATCGCTTTGATGGAGGATCGAAGGCCTTGAAGGTCAGGCATAAAATTGACAGAGAAGGTTTCATCCGAGAGATCAATCTGATTGAGAAGTATCTTTTGAATGGCATTCATGCTCCACGTCCTCATAGCTTTCGTAGCATCATCTCGGGATACCGGGATATCAGGTGATCAGGTGGTGGCCATCAGGAAACCGGGGGATCAGGCTAATAATCTTGCTTTCTTCTGATGTCCTGATGTTCTGTTGACCTACACCCTGATTCTCTGATGACCCGATAACCTTAACTTCATATTTCAACCCCATATCTCCTCATGACTTCAAGGTAGTACCTACTCTCAAGCTCGTTTCCTCTTTTGGTGAATCCTTTAGAAAGAACCTGGCATTTTCTTTTCATCTCTTCGAGGACCATCGTCCTTTCCTCAGGCTTGAGATAGGGCTCGGACAGAAGTTTCTCCAGTGCGATCACCCGGTAGCGGTCATTTCCCCAGGAACGGTTTGAGAGCTGGTCCGGATGTCCGCCCCGTTTGATGATCAGTTTCTTATTGATGAAAAAGATGGGAAACCGGGCTGACACCCTGAGCCAGAAGTCATAATCCTCACATACCGGAAGGGCTTCGTCGAAGAGACCGACCTTTGAAAAAAGCGTCTTCCTCATGAGGGATGAAGAAGGGCTGATGATGCAGAGGGGAAGACATTTCTCAAAGATCCAGCCGGAATATTTCGAATGTTTCTTCATCGGGTTGACCCGTTTCCCTTTCCGGATCCAGATCTCGTCGGTGTAACAGAGAGGGTAGTGCGGGTTGTCGTCTAAAAAGGCGACCTGCGTTTTTAATTTCCCCTTAACCCAGAGGTCGTCCGAATCGAGGAAGGCGACATATTTGCCCCTGGCATGAAGGATGCCTCTATTTCTGGCCGCACTCACGCCCCTATTCTCATTGAGTCCGATGACGTTGACCCTTCCTCCCAATGGTCTCATCTCTTCGGAAGTTCTGTCTGTGGAACCATCATCCACAACGATCAACTCAAAATCTTCAAAATCCTGGGTCAATACGGACTGGACTGCCTCCTTCAACATAAGCAGCCGGTTATAGGTGGGAATGATGACGGAAACCTTGGGCATGGTTTAAACAGTTTGAGGATCACTCCGTTTGAGGATTGAGGTTTTTCTTATGAAGCCTCGTGCCTCAAGTTTTCTGAAAGAAAACGCTCCTCAAGCCCGTTTGGGGCGGTCCTTTAACCTCTATCGAGGTTAGGCGATTCGCCTCGTCATTTTTTTCAACCGGTTGATCCGCTTTCTTAAAATCTGAGCCATCTTAAGATTTCGCTGTTGGAGGATTTCCTCTCTTTTGGCTTTAAGCTCTTTCATCTTCTGTTTCAACTGTGCCGCAGTCAGAATTACTTTTTCCTTTTTTACGCGAACCTTTTTCTCTTTCTTCAGTTCCGGTTCAGGAATGCCTTTGGCTTTCCGGATGGCAACAAGCAACTCTTCTTTCTTCATCGCATGAACGCCATGGATACCGGGCAATCCGAGGGCCATCTCCCTCAACTCTTTGGCTGTCATCTTCTCCAACGGTTTCTCTTTTTTCTCCATTCCCATCTCCTCCTCGTCAAATAGAAATATTGACCGGCAAGCGCCTCGCAAGCCCCGCCTTGCAGGCGTGGTCAAGGGGCGCAATATAAATGATATTTCATTTCCGGGAAGCCCCGTCCTGTGGACGGGGAACTTCACTGTCTGAAAGGCGACGAATAGTAATGTATATGATTTCTCAGGCCAAATCAATCCACTCTAAAAGAACATCTTAGAAACAAGGCTATTCCTCAATGATCTTTACCTTCATTTCAATCCGCTCCGTAGGATTGTCTGCTCTGTCTTTCGGTTGGCTGACGATCTTGTCGGCGACTTCCATCCCGGAAACCACCTCGCCAAAGACGGTATATTGCTTGTCAAGGAAGAAGGCATCGGCCACGCAGATGAAGAATTGTGAGCCTGCACTGTCGGGGTGTTGGGATCTGGCCATGGAGAGGATGCCTCTCTTATGTTGTTTTTCATTGAATTCAGCCTTGAGGGTAAAACCCGGGCCGCCCATTCCATGTGTTGATCTATCTGGGCTCTTGGAGTTGGGATCCCCACCCTGGATCATGAATCCCGGGATCACACGATGAAAAGTCGTCTCATCATAAAATCCCTTTTTAGCGAGATCAATAAAGCTGGATACGTGTTTAGAGGCAACTTCAGGGAAAAACTGGAGTTCCATATTCCCAAATTTTGTTTCTATCACCGCTTTTATCTCAGACATTTTCTTTTTCTCCTCTGTTATTGAATTTTTATATCTCGCCTCTATACAGACCCTCATGAGGTGGACAAGATACCCAATGCCTCCATATACAAGAATGCCTGCCTTTTCAGGCAGGCATTTAAATTTGGCGGGAGCGACGGGGCTTGAACCCGCAACCTCCGACGTGACAGGCCGGCGCTCTAACCAATTGAACTACGCCCCCAATATTTTCACTAAAAAATCTATTACAGAGTTAACTCCGAACTACGAACTTAAAACTCATAACTCGTTTTGCCTTCGGCAAAACGAATGGTAGGCGGAACAGGGATTGAACCTGCGACCCCCGGCTTGTAAGGCCGGTGCTCTCCCAACTGAGCTATCCGCCCTCCCCCGTACAGCTCATTTTATGGAACCGCCCTTCCAATGTCAAGCTCAGGCCGCTCCGGCCTCTTTCTCGTAGAGGAGGATCGGACTTTCGTGATTGAGAACGACCTCTTCGCTGATGATGCACTCACGGATGTTTGGCTGAGAGGGGAGTTCATACATCACATCCAGCATCGTGTTCTCCATGATCGCCCGCAACCCCCGTGCGCCGGACTGCCTCTTGATGGCCTCCTTCGCAATCGAGGTCAGGGCTCCCTCGGTAAACCGGAGTTTTACATTTTCAAAATCAAAAAGTTTCTGATACTGCTTGACCAGCGCATTTTTCGGCTTCTTCAGAATATCGACGAGGGCTTCCAGGCTGAGATTCGAAAGGGTGGCGATGACCGGGAGCCTTCCGATAAATTCGGGAATCAAACCAAACTTAAGCAGATCCTCGGGCTGAACCTCTTTAAGCAATTCTCCCATATCCCGCTCTTCCTTGGTCTTGATGTCCGCTCCAAATCCTAATGTCTTTCCTCCCACCCTTTGTTCGACAATCTTTTCGAGTCCGACAAAAGCCCCTCCGCAGATGAAGAGGACATTAGTCGTATTAATCTGTATGAATTCTTGTTGAGGATGTTTGCGTCCTCCCTTCGGCGGCACGCTCGCTACGGTCCCCTCGATGATCTTGAGCAGGGCTTGCTGGACCCCTTCTCCCGAAACGTCCCTGGTGATGGATGGGCTATCCGATTTTCTTGAAATCTTGTCGATCTCATCAATATAGACGATCCCCTTCTGACAGCGCTCGATATCGTAATCCGACGCCTGAAGAAGGCTCAGGATGATATTCTCCACATCCTCACCCACATATCCGGCCTCGGTGAGACAGGTGGCATCCGCAATCGTGAAAGGGACATCAAGGATGCGGGCCAGTGTTTGAGCCAGAAGCGTTTTCCCGGAACCCGTTGGACCGATCAGAAGAATATTCGATTTCTGAAGCTCCACCTCGCTGGAGAGAACCCGTGAGTCGATTCGCTTATAGTGATTATGGACGGCCACCGATAAAATCCTCTTGGCGTGCTCCTGCCCGATCACATATTCGTCCAGCCTGGCTTTGATCTCCATGGGTTTGGGAACGGTCAACTTCCCGGGGACGAATCTCTCCTCGGTCTCTTCGGCGATGATCTCATTGCAGAGTTCGATGCATTCGTCACAGATATAGACCGTGGGGCCCGCGATGAGTTTCCTCACCTCGTCCTGGCTCTTACCGCAAAACGAACAATGCAATACGTTCCCGTAGCTTCCCCCGTTCGATTTCATCTCCCTCTCCTTTCTGATCTCTCCCCGGAATTAATTCTGAGACCGGACAGGACGCTGGATGACAACTTCATCAATAATCCCATATTCCTTGGCCTGTTGACCGTTCATATAAAAATCCCGTTCCGTATCGGTGCCAATCTTATCTAACGGCCGGAGGGTATGTTTTGCCAGGATCGCATTCAATTCTTCCCGGAGTCGAAGAATCTCCTTCGCCTGAATGTCCACATCCGTGGCCTGGCCCTGAAACCCTCCCATGGGTTGATGGATGAGGATCCTCGAATGGGGAAGGGCAAACCGCTTTCCCTTCTCCCCGGCGGATAGAAGAAGGGCCGCAATGCTTGCCGCCTGACCCATGCAAAGAGTCGAAACCTTCGGCCGGATATACTGCATGGTATCATAAATGGCCAACCCGGAGGTAACGATCCCTCCGGGAGAATTGATATAGAGATGAATATCCTTGTCCGGATCTTCCGATTCCAGAAAGAGCATCTGGGCAATCACCAGATTGGCCACATCGTCATCGATGGCCGTGCCGACAAAGATGATCCGCTCCTTTAATAGGCGGGAATAGATATCATAAGCCCGCTCCCCCCTTCCGTCCTTCTCGATCACAATCGGTATGAGTGCCATTTTCCCTTCCTCATCAATCATTCCTGCCTGCTGACAGTTATGAAATATTTGCTTTCCCCAGGAGAAAGTTCAAGGTCTTATCGGTCAGGATCCCCGTCTTTAGTTCGGGGATCAACCCGTTCTTTTCATAATATCGTTTCACCACATCAAACTTTTGATGACTTCTCTCTGAAATGGATTGGAGACGTTCGTCCGCCTCCTCATCGGTCACGGCAATCCCTTCCTGGGCGGCAATCTTTTCAAGGATCAAAAAGGTCCGAACCTGTTTCTGCGCGACTTCCTTATAATCCTCCTGGAGTTTCTCCTCCGGGATATTCAAATTTTTCAGCGCGATCCCTTGGCTGGCCAATCTCAACTTGGTATCCGAAACAAGGACCTTGGCCTGCTCCACCACCATGCTCTCAGGTATTTCAAAAGAGTTCGCCTGAATCAACTGCTCGATCATCTGATCTTTCAGTTGCCGATCCAGCATCAATGCCTTCTCCTTTTCGATCTCCTCTTTTAGTTTGGCCTTTAAATCTTCAAGGGAGGCGTAATCCCCCAGATCTTTTGCAAATTCGTCATCCAGGGGAGGAAGAACCTTCTCCTTTATCTCTTTAACCTTAACGAAGAAGGAAACCGTTTTCCCCGCCCATTTTTTATATCCGTAATCTTCGGGGAAGGGAACCTCTATCTCTTTTTCCTCTTCCTGTTTTAAGCCAATCATCTTTTCTTCCAGGGCAGGGATAAAACGCCCGCCTCCAATCTCAACGGTGAAGTCGACCGCCTTCCCCTCTTCTAATGGCTTCTTGTCCATTCTGGCTTCATAATCGATGATGACATGATCTCCGGACTGGACGGGCCTGGGTTCCGGAACCGTTTTCAACTGGGCGTGGAGATTTTGAAGGCCTTTCAGCCTTTCCTCAACCTCCTCCTCTTTTGCGCTCTCTTTCTTCCCTTCAATATTTAAACCGGTATAGCCCTCCATTTTGATCTCGGGTTTGACTTCAACAGTGGCTGAATATTGAAAGGGCTTTCCGCTCTCCAACTCACCGGGGTCGACCACAGGAGGAGAAACCGGATGGAGATCCTTCTCGGAAAGCGCGGCCGGATAAGTCTCCTGGATCAGCTTCTGAATCACCTCTGACTTGACATAATCCTTGAAATGTCTTTCCAATATATCCTTGGGGATTTTGCCTGGTCGGAATCCCTTGATCTTCGCTTGTTTCCCAACTTCCCGGTAGAAAGATTCGATCTCTTTCGTCACCTGTTCCTGAGGAATTTCAACATTCACCTTCTTCTTGACGGAACTGATCTCTTCAACGGTAATATTCATCTATCCATAGCCTTTCTCATTGTTTTTTTCCCTTTTTCTGCCTTCTGCCGACTGCCTACTGCATTCTGCTCATGGTGCCGAGGGCGGGACTTGAACCCGCATAGTCTTTCGACCACGAGATCCTAAGTCTCGCGCGTATGCCAGTTTCGCCACCTCGGCTTAAAAACTGGTGAGCCGTGTAGGAATCGAACCTACAACCTACTGATTAAGAGAGGGTAAATGACTCTTAACGATTTCAATAAGTTAGCGAAACGACTCACACAATCTGTAATGACAGTTAACACAAAAAACCCCATTTTGTCAATTAAAAGTGGGAAAATAGTGGGAAGACAGGGGATCTCCAGGGCTATTAATCCGGTGGCTCTGGAGGTCCCTATCCTCTTACCAGTGACCAGAGAAAATTTCCTCCCAAGGATATTAAAATCTGGTATAATCCCTAACAGGAGGTGATTAAAATGAAGATAAAGACGATCTTCCTTCTTATCCTGATCTTATTTCTCACCATTGGATGTATCATGGCAAAGCATAAAGAGTCGATTCGGGAGGGGTTATTAGTTACAGGGTTGAATCGAGAGGCTTTCTTAAAAGAATGGGGGATGCCCGATAAGACTCACACAATTCCCAGCGAAGAATTTGCTTCATTCACCGCCGGGTGGGGGCGTGGTTCTTATGGTGGATCAGGTAGGGCAAGCTTTTTTCGGGGGAGGGTTTCTCTTGATGTGTGGGTTTATGAAAAATGGGACATAACGCTTATTTTCCATAGTCTAAGATTAGTGGCTTGGAAAACGGATAAAAGCAGGGAGGAACTTAAGGCTATTTCAAAGTAAAGAACCCCGCAGCAGAGCTGCGGGGCATTAAAATCAAAACTCAACTGCTCGTGGTGCTGATACTTTATGTTTCAACCTATGACATCTGAGGTTACCTTGTCCCCAACAGACCGAACAAAATACCCATCACCCCAAAAATCTCCTCCCCAAAACTGCAAGACTTGTTCGTTTTATCAGGCTCATATCCAACTTATACCATGTTTTATCGCTTCGCGAACCTGTTTTCATCCGCCCAGCAGAGCTGGGCGGTATTCAACAGGTATTTTT
>JAGXTA010000063.1 GCA_018333535.1 Deltaproteobacteria bacterium
CAAGGCGCCCCCCACTATATCCGAAGGGAAATGAACCTGAAGATAGATGCGGGAGAGGGCAACCAGTAACGCCAATAAAAGGGCAATCCCCGTCAAAGAGTAATAGGTAAACCCCAGTTTCTCTGTTTTCAGTATCCAGCACACTGCCATCGCAAAAGCAACGATTTGTGCAGTGTGGGCGCTGGGATAAGAGGCATCCAAAGGAGTTTCGCCAATAACCGGGAATAAATCGGGGCGTGGTCGTGAGAACCAGAGCTTGGCCAGACGGCTGAACAAGGCGATGCCGGCTAGACTCAAACCCAGCAACCAAGCCTCGGTGACGCGGCCGTTTCTGACCAGAAACCCGCATATAAGAACGGTTATGGGGGCAAGAATAAAGAGCGAGCCTGCCCAGGTGATGAGTGCAAAAAAACGATCGAGCCAAAAACCTCTGAGTCCGTGAGCGAGGCTAAGCAGATAGCGATCCCACTGATACGGCGCTACGCTGATGCGTTCGATGAGGACCAGCAGAACGATTGCCACTAACCAAATTCCTACTGTTAGCCCGTATTTCAAACCTAGAGTGTTCATTGTTTTACCTTATGCGTCAGCCAGGGTGTGCTTCATGTATAACGACTCATGCGTAATCACGATGAAGGCGAATGCCTTGTTACACTTCTGGTTGCCGTTGTTTTTACCCGCCGCTCCAGGATGCGTCTTGTTATGAGCTTTTCTGTGCCGATAAAGGCATAGATAAGCAGACCCGCCGCTATCGTCAGCAACCATTCATCACGGCCAATAGGCGCGCTGTGGAACAACCAGTTCATTATGGGCAGATAGATGAAGGCAGCTTGTGCCAGCAGCATAGCCAGCACGCCCGGCCAAAGCCAGGGATTGGAAAACAGGCCCAGCGAAAACATGGATTGGGTCAGGGAGCGGCAATTGAGCAGATAGAAAGCTTGACCGATAACAAACATATTAACGGCGGCAGTGCGGGCTTTGTCGATGCCTTCGCCATTCAAGAGTTCCCATTCGAAAAGTCCAAAGGCTCCTCCAGTTAATAACAGACCTACCAGGATGGTGCGAAAGACCAGGTGGCCCGTGAGAATGGGTTGCTCGGGGTCGCGCGGAGGACGTTGCATGATGTCGCGTTCACGGGCTTCGAAGGCCAGGATCAAGCCCAGGAATAGCGCCGTGGTCATGTTGATCCAGAGCACTTGGCCGGGCAGGATGGGGAGTTCAATACCGGCAAGCACAGCGATCAGGATCAACAGACCCTGACCGATATTGGTGGGCAAAGTCCAACTGATAAACTTCACCAGATTATCGTAGACGCCTCGTCCTTCCTCAACCGCAGCCGCTATGGAAGCGAAGTTGTCGTCAGTCAGAACCATCGCGGCAGCTTCCTTGGACACCTCGGTACCGGTAATTCCCATGGCCACACCGATGTTGGCCTGACGCAGAGCCGGCGCATCGTTCACGCCATCACCGGTCATGGCGACGATGTGTCCCCGCGCTTGCAAGACCTTCACCAGTCTGAGCTTTTGTTCGGGCGCCACACGGGCAAACACGGCAGTGCGTTCCGCCGCCACCGGTAAATCCGCATCGGCGATCGCGGCAAGTCCCTTGCCATCCAAGGCCTCGATTGTTTCATGCGGATCCACGAGGCCGATCTGACGGGCGATGGCTATGGCGGTGCCCAGATGATCGCCCGTGATCATCTTGACCCGTATGCCGGCTGTCCAGCAACGCGCTATCGCCTCGATGGCTTCCTGCCGAGGAGGGTCAATCATGCCTTGTAGGCCAATGAAGCTGAGTCCCTCGGATACTCCGGCATGTTCCAGCGTGTGTTCGTCGAGCGGGCGCTCGCCCCGGGCAAAGGCTAGAACACGCAGGCCTTGTGCTGCCATGTTTTCGACCTGCTCATGAATGGCCTGGACATCCAGAGGAACCTTCTGCAAGTCTTGATCGAGCGCGGCATCGCAGCGAATTAGAATGCTCTCCAGCGATCCTTTCAGATAGATGTGGTGGGCATCAGCCGCGTGATTGTGATGCAGGGTGGCCATGAATTGATGGGCCGACTCGAACGGGATGGCATCCAGACGCGGGTGAGATTTCGTTATGTCCGCCTGGTTCAACCCCGCCTTGCAGGCCGAGACCAGCAGGGCGCCCTCGGTGGGATCACCTTCCAGTTTCCAGCCTTCGGCCCCCTGGACAATGCGTGCATCGTTGCAAAGCAGACCTGCCTTTAGACATTCCATCAACATACTCTGTTTTTGCGGGTCGGTCAGCGAGCCATTCGCGCGGAACTCGCCTCTGGGCTCATAACCGGAACCGGTCACTTCGTAATTCACCCCGGCCGCATAAATGGCCTGCACGGTCATCTGGTTCTGGGTCAGCGTGCCGGTTTTGTCCGAACAGATGATGGTCGTACCCCCCAGCGTTTCGACCGCCGGCAACTTGCGGATGATCACATGACGTTTAGCCATGCGGGCGACACCGATAGCCAGGGTGATGGTCACGGCCACCGGCAGCCCCTCGGGGATGGCCGCCACGGCCAGTGCAACCGAGGCGATGAAGGTATCGATCGGATCTTCACCTCTCAGCCAGCCGGCGAGAAAGGTCAGCAACGCGAGACCCAGGATAAACCACATCAATAGATGGCTGAACTGCCTGATTTTATGTGTCAGCGGTGTTTCCAGTTCGGTGGCTTCCGCGATCATCTGGTTAATGCGGCCAATTTCGGTGCGGTCGCCCGTTTCCACAACCATACCGACTCCGGTGCCATAGGTGACCAGTGTGGAGGAATACGCCATGTTGCAACGTTCGGCCAAGACGGTACCGGCTGGAAGTGATTGGGCATTTTTTTCCACCGGGACCGATTCGCCGGTCAGGGCCGACTCGTCGATCTGTAAATCCCGCAGCTTGATCAGACGCAAATCCGCCGGAACCCTATCGCCGGATTGCAGGAAAACGATGTCACCTGGAACCAATTCCATGGCAGGGACGACTTGACGGTGCCCATCGCGCAATACGGCCGCGCTGATACTTAGCGCACGTGATAGCGCATCGATAGCGCGCAGGGCATTGAATTCCTGGATAAAGCCAATGATGGCGTTAAGGAATACTACGCCGAAGATGACGGAGGCATCCACCCAACTCTTCAATGAACCAGTGATCAAAGCCGATACCAGCAAGATATAAATCAAAGGATCGTGGAACTGGGACAGGAAAAGCAGGAGCGGATTCTTGCCTTTCCTGGGGGTCAGGCGGTTTGCGCCAAATTGCGCTTGACGATCTTTAGCTTCTTGTGTTTTCAGGCCCGTTATTGCATCGGATTGCAATGCATCGAGCGCCTGAGTTTCAATCAGTTCATGCCAGCCTGCGATATTGGATATTTTCATAATAAACGTTTTAAATTAACGAGTTATAAATCTGAAGTTTCCCAGTTTTTCGAGAGTATAAGTATTAGAGAATGCTAATTTTCGAAAAATATTAGTTAACTCTAATATACACTTGCGAATCACCCTGATGTTCTTTAAAAAACAATAACTTACTGATGAATAAGGGCCTATTTTATTGTATAATACAGGATTCTAAGCCACTGAT
>JAGXTA010000064.1 GCA_018333535.1 Deltaproteobacteria bacterium
TGGGAAGAGAATTTGCAGCTTCCGTGATCGGCGACCGCCTGAGAAAATACGACAATGCAATTGAACGGAATGGGTTTGCCACGGTTCTCTATTTGCGTCTGGTCTATTTTCCCTTCACTCCCATGAACTTCGGCATGGGACTGACCAAGGTACGGTTCCGGGACTATTTTTTCGGGACGGGATCAGGCATCATCGTGGGAACATTCATCTTCACCTTTTTCATAGGCACCTTAAAGGAGATTTGGGTCAGTGGGAATTGGGGTCAATTCCTCTCTTTGAAAGTCTTCTTTTCGATCGGTCTCTTTATCTTCTCCTTATTCATCCCCAGGATCATCAAGAAGCTTAAGAAGGAGAAGTAACCCCGAACAACAGAAAGAATGAAAGGAGAACATTATGGCAAAAATAGGATCTACCTCTTTGGATTCCAATGATCTCTGTCCGGAGCTCGAATTAAAACTGGTCTCTGGAGAAATCTTACGCCTTCCCGAAGGAACTGGTGATGGTTACGGCGTTATCCTCATCTATCGTGGCCACTGGTGACCCTTCTGTACTCAGCAGTTGGCTGATTACCAATCACTCATCAAGGAGTTCGAATATGAACAGATTAGGATCATTGCCGGTTCAGTCGATCCGATAGAGAAGGCAAAGGAAACGGTTGAGAAATTGGGACTCACTTATCCGGTCGGTTACGGGATGGATCCAGAAGAAATATCACGTATCACCGGATCATTTTATGAGAAAGAGAGGAAGATTCTTCATGCGACAGGGTTACTCATCCGTCCGGACAAAAGGATCAGTGTGGCCTGTTATAGCACAGGGCCCATTGGCCGCCTGACCGCAAAAGATGTTTTGAGCCTTGTCAAATTTTATAAAAGTAAAAAATAGTCAGATATCAAAGGCGGCCACAGACGCCAAGATGAACCACCATTTTCGGCAGATTGCCCCTCAAATGGACTGGACGGATGCCAAAATTAAACCGTGGCAAGAGGTTGACGCCTTTGGAAAGGAGGGGGGCCGAAAAAAAAGAGGTTCAGGGATAGAATCTTACCAAAATCACGCATTTAACTTCTTGAAAAGTAAATGAGACTGATGAAGATTCTTTTCAAAGCGCCAAACGGTTACTAAAATCGTATTCATGAAAAAGCCCTTTACAAAAAAGACCCGATCGAATTAAAATGCGTAACCATGACCATCAGAAAGATACTCAGCCGTGATTTCCTTCTCACCTTTTCCGCTCAATTGACCTTTTCTTTCTCTCTTTTCATTCTCATCCCAACCCTTCCGATCTATCTTTCAAGACTGGGGGCCGAGGAGGCCGAAATTGGTATTCTCATCGGAACATCCAGCGTCTCCTCTCTCATCCTGAGGCCCTTTGTCGGAAGTGCCCTTTTAAGAATCCCGGAAAGAAACTTCATGATCGGGGGCGCCCTCCTCTTCATCCTCTGCTCCGTCGCCTATATCTTTCTCTCCCCTTTCTGGCCTTTCTTAATGATCAGGGTTTTTCATGGATTTGGGTTTGCCCTCTTCTATACGGCATCGACCACCTTCATCGCCAACATAAGCCCGGAGGCCCACCGGGGGCAGAGCATTGGTTATTTCTTTCTGGCGTTCAACTTTGCTTTTGCCCTGGCGCCTTCCTTCGGGATGTTTCTGCTCAACCGCTTCCATTTCACTTTTCTTTTTCTGGTCTGCGCGGCTCTCTCCCTTTGTTCCCTCTTCTTATCCACCCGGTTGAAAAAGAGGGGGGAAAATGCTCCGGAGACTCCACTGACGGAGGACCGCTCCTTTCTCTCCCGAAAGGCTCTTCCTCCGGCCATCCTCGCCTTCTTCACCCATATCATCTGGGGAGCCTTAACCGCTTTCTTTCCCCTTTACGCCCTGGAGCATGGGATGAGTAATCCAGGGATCTTCTTTGCGGCCTTTGCCGTCATGCTCATTCTGGGCCGGACGTTCGGCGGAAGGATACTCGACCTCCACAGCAGAGAGAAGGTGATTTTCCCCTGCCTGCTCACCTATATCATAGCAACACTCATTCTCGCCTTCTCTGAAACAACGCCCATGTTTATTCTGGCGGCTGTCATCTGGGGCGCCGGAAATGCTTTTGCCTTTCCGGCCTTCGTTGCCTTGGTGATCGACCTCGCCGGCCCCTCCCGTGGGCCCGCGCTTGGGACATTCACCGCCCTCTCGGATATGGGAGTTGGACTGGGCGCCGTGAGCATGGGCATTGTGCTGCGTCTGACGAACTTTCAGACGATGTTCCTCTGCCTGGCGTTCACCGGGGTCATCAATTTTATTTACTTCTATTTCTTCGTGATGAAAAAGGCAAATTGAAAAGGATGATTTATATATGATGGAACAAGGTCGAAAGATGACAATATTGGTGATTGTCAATCCTGTGGCAGGGGGCGGGAAAACCCTTCGTCTTCTTCCCAGCGTGAAACGCTGGCTCTCCGAATCCTCTCACGATTTTCTCTTCACCATCCCGGAATCACCGGAGGAGATGCGTCAGGAGATTCTCGATGCGCCGGCAGCGGGGATGGATGCCGTCCTCCTTTGCGGAGGGGATGGAACGGTCCATGATGCCCTTCCCGCAATCCTCAGTGTAAACATTCCCTTCGGATATCTTCCGGGTGGCAGGGGCAACGATTTTTCCCGGAATACCGGCTTTACAACAGATTTAAGAAAAAGTTGCCTCATTCCTTCCCATCCATCGTTTCATCAATTGGATTTGCCGACGATCAATCAAACGCCTTTTATCGGCACGGCCTATGTGGGGTTTGATGCTGAAGTCAACAGGCTGGCCAATGATGGGAAGGGGTACTTTGACGGAAAGTTGGGATATTCGATATGTGTGATGAGGACCCTTAATAATTTTAAACCTTTTGAGGTAGAGATGACCATTGATGGTCACTGTTTCAGAGAACGTGTCATGTTGATAACCGTTGCCAATGGCCCTTATTATGGGGGAGGGATGAAAATTGCTCCTCAGGCCATCATGGATGATGGGGTGCTGAATATCTGCATGGTAAAAGAGATCTCAAAATTGGAACTGTTAAGGCAATTCCCAAAGGTTTTTAACGGAACTCACATCACCCATCCTAAAATCATCATGGCCTCCGGCAAAAAAATAAAAATCACTTCTGATGAATCTCGAGAAATTTTTTCCGATGGCGAATACGTGGGGGTTCTCCCTGCGGAATGCACCATTGGGTCTCAGTCCCTCCGGGTCCTGTTCCCGGTTGAAGAAAAGGAGAAAAGATGAAATCACTCAAAAAATGGTTGGCCACGGGGTTTATGGCTGTTCTCCTCTTCCCCTGTCTTGTCTTCGGAAAAGAAACGCGCTTCACGATCATCCATACGAACGACATGCACTCCCACCTTCTCGGGCTTTCGCCCAATCTCGATTATTCTCCTTTAAAAACAGGCGACGATACAACCGTGGGGGGATGGGCAAGGATTGCCACTGTGATTAAATCGGAGAAGGCAAAGCGGACAAACTCTACCCTTGTGCTCGATGCAGGAGATTTTCTCATGGGCTCTTTCTTCCATATGATTTCAAGGGAGGAGGCCGTGGAGCTCCGTCTGATGAAAGAGATGGGCTACGATGTGATCACTCTGGGAAATCACGAATTTGATCTCATGCCAAAAGGGCTGGCGCAAATCATCACCTCTGCCCAACAAAAAGGGGGGCTGCCTGAGATCGTCTTCTCAAGCGCCATCTTCAACCAGGAAAACGCTGAAGATGACACATTCGAGGAGCTTTTCAAAAAAGGGATCATTAAACCCTATATCGTCAAAGAGATCCGGGGAATCCGGATCGGGTTCTTCGGAATCATGGGGAAGGACGCCGCCTCGGTCGCACCCTTTGCTTTTCCGGTCAAGTTCAAAAACCCGATCGAAGTCTCCCGCGAGATGATCAAGATCCTGAAGGAGAAGGAAAAGGTCGATCTGGTCGTCTGCCTCTCCCACAGCGGACTCGTGGAGGACAAGTCCCGTTCTGAGGATGAAAAACTGGCAAAGGAAGCCCCGGGAATTGACATCATTGTGAGTGGTCATACGCATACGAAACTTGCCACGCCCCTTATCGTGGACAAGACCATCATCGTTCAGGCTTATGCCCACGGGAAGAATGTGGGAGTCCTCGATCTGGCCTATGAGAACGGTCAGGTGAAATTGAAGGGATATGATCTGATCGATATTGACGATCGGATTCAGGGCAACGAGAAGATTCAAAAAAAGATCGAATCCTATATCGATCTCATCAATCAAAGGATTCTTAAGGACCATCAACTCGCCTTCTACCAGGTATTAGCAAAAACCGATTTCGATCTCACCTCGGTTACGGATGAATCGAACCTGGGCAATCTGATCGCCGATTCATTACGCTGGGCAGTCAACAGAGTCGATTACGATAAGAACGATCCCGTCAGCCGGGTGGTCGTCGCCATAGAATCGAACGGAGCGATTAGAGCCGACCTCCTCAGGGGAAAGACCGGAAACGTGGCCCTCTGTGATCTCTTTCGCGCCGTTCCCCTCGGCATTAGCCGGGATGACGACAGCCTGGGATATCCGATCATCACCTGCTACTTCCATGGACACGAAATCAAGAAGGTCCTCGAGGTGGTGACAAGCATCTACCCTAAAAAGGGAAATAAATTCTTCCTCCAGGTTTCAGGGGTAAAATTCAAATACAATCCAAACAGGATGATCTTTGATAGGGTGACCGATATTGCAATCGGAAGCGAGGAAGAAGGTTATGTTCCTCTCGATTATTCGGAGTCCAATAAGACTCTCTACAGGGCCGCCGTAAACCTCTACAATGCCACCTTTCTCAACTACGTGGGCCGCTTTACCTATAAAGTCCTCAATATCGTCCCAAAAGACCGTAAAGGTAACCCCATCGTTTCTGAGAAGCCAAAAGGAAATCCCTTCGATCTCCTCCTGCCTTTGAGGGTGGATGTGGATAAAAAGAAACCAGGCATCCAGGAGCTCAAACAATGGGTTGTCCTGATGGACTATGTGAGGAACTTCCCGGATAAGAACGGAGATGGAATCCCTGACATCCCTGATAAGTACAAGGGTAAACTCGGAAGAATCGTAAAAGAACCAAGCTGGAACCCCGTCTCACTTCTATCGCATGGCACCTACGTCACCTGGATCGCCTTCGGCGCAATCGTCATCATCCTTCTTGTCGTCGGATCGGTGATCTACCTTTTGGTGAGGAAGGTAAAAAGGATGGCCCAAACCAAAAAGGCTTTTTAGTCTTCTCATCGAAAATAGATCGTCCCCCCTTTTTCTGTGTAATCGGTCATAATCTGTGTAATCAGAGATTTCCAGACTTTTTTAGAAATCTCTGGAAATCTGTTTGACAAAATCAATGAGCAAGTATAGGATTTAAGGGAATTAGAGTCTGTAGTTCAATAATTGTTATTCCAGAGAAATAAATAACAGACACATTTAACAATTTCACCGTAAAGGGATACCATCTTCCGTCGGAAAGGCAAGAAGTGCGGAAAAAACGAAAAGAGACTTTTTCTCACCGGCTTGTGGAACTAATATCCGAACCGCAGTTCATCAAGTTTGAGCACATGCTGAGTGAGCCAAACATCTTCAAAATAGTGGGTAGAACCCATTATGAAAGATGGCATTCCTGCTTTTGGGGCTGGCTCTTGGACGCAAACGGATCACATTTGCTCTCTGACTATACGTTAATTCGTCTGTTGTTTCTGCTTGTTGATGACAAGTGCCTCAAACCGAAGGATCACGAAAAGCAGAACCTGTGGGACATACTGCCGACCATTGATTTTTCCGAGATTGAGGTGACGCCCAACGAGAACACATCCAATGAGACCAGCGTAACAGGAGTGGGGCGATTTGACATTTACCTGACGGCTAAATTCACCGATAGTCTGAACAACCAAGGCCGCCTTAATGTTATCATTGAACTCAAGATTGACTCGAAGCCAAACGGACAGCAGTCCAAGAAGTATGCCGATTGGCTCTTCAGAAAGCATGCGGAAGATGTCAACCTTTTGATCTACTTGACCCCGAAACTTCTTGATACTTCGAAGGCAACCACTGGCGATGATCGGTGGTATTGTCTGGACTACCAGTTGCTCAACGACAAGTTGTTGCTCCCATTGCTTGATCACCCGACACTGAATGACAAGGTCAAGCCTTTCATAGTTCAGTATGTCAAGAATCTGAAAATCCGATACAGGGGGATAAAAATGGCCATCACAAACGAAGAAAAAAGAATGGCGGTGGCACTATACGAAAAGTACAGCGATGTCTTCGACTCGATATACGACGCTCTGGTCTCGACAAGGACAATTGACCATAGCACTTCCGATATTGTCCCTGACACCGGGAGGGAGTCAGGGCGAATCGCCGTGAAGATCAATGGCCGCGTGTTCTCAAATGAGACCCTGAAGCAACTGATAGAAGATGTGCTCAAGTATCTTGTTAAAACCGACCTACTCTCCAGATTGCCTATGCCTTGGGGAACCAGCAATCAGCGATATATCATAACTAACGAAGACCCGCCGAAGCATCCCAACGGCAAGGACTTTTTCTACCCTGTCAGATACAAGGGATTCACGATGGAAAGCCACTATTCACGAGACCGCGGAATCCAAGTTTTGGGTCATCTGTGCGGCAAACTAGAAATCGAGTTTGAACAAATCGAAACATAATGGGAGGAATGCCATGAGAAAAGATAAAATTATTTACTCAATTAATATCGAAGACGTACAGAATGTTGCTCAACAGGAGTTAGGGCGAGCCTTGACCGATAGCGAACTTAAGATTGTAGAAGACAAGATTGGAGACCAGTTCGATTGGTTTGAGGCAATTGCCTCTGTAATCGCTACGCACATTGAACAACACAAATCTGTACAATCTAACTGATCCCTTGGAGGGAAGCATGTTACAGAAAGAGTATGAAAAGCTGGTTGAATACCTTGAAGAGATGATTGCCGATGGTTGTCAACTTGTCCACGGTGGCAACTTGATTGATTGGCACGACACAAAAATTCCTAAAATCCTTCAGAAGATAAAGACCCTCCGAGACCGAGAAGCCGTGAAGACAATAAAGAAGAAAAAAAGGGGATAACACTTATAAGGCCTCCCGTTGTCAATAGGGAAAAGAAATCCAAGACGAAAAAGTAATTGATTTTCGTTCTAAGAGAAAAAGATCCTTTTGCCAGTTGGCAGCCGTTACGACTTAGTGTCTTATCGGGTGCAAGAAAGGCACTCTACTGGATCACCGGGATGCTCCCGGCTCCCAGTGAGCTTCATCGTTAGGGTGTAGAAAAAACAGGCAACATGAAGACGAAGACAGTCCCACATCCTATCCCATACCAAGGCAGCAAGAGAAATCTTGCGGCGGATATCCTACGGTACTTCCCGCAAAAAGTCGGGACGCTGTACGAGCCATTTGCTGGTTCGGCTGCCATTACCATAGCAGCTGCAGTGAATAAATTTGGCCATCGCTACCATATCAATGATCTAAACAAACCCCTTATGGACCTATGGCATGCCATCATCGAGACACCAGAAAAAATCGCCTCCCAGTATGAAGCACTCTGGAGAAAGCAACTAGATGACCCACGGTCTTTCTATGACAAAGTACGGAATGACTTCAATCGTACGGGTCGTTCCGACCTTTTCCTATACCTCCTGGCTCGTTGTGTTAAGGGCTCTGTTCGATACAACTCACAAGGGGAGTTCAACCAGAGTCCAGACAACAGGCGACAGGGAATGCGACCGGAAACAATGCGCCTGCAGATTCTTGGCGCTTCGTATTATTTGAAGGGGAAGACAACTGTCACATCGGTGAACTATCGTGACGTTCTTGAAAGGGCTACCCCCGCCGACCTTGTCTATATGGATCCTCCATACCAGGGGGTTTGTGGCAACAGAGACACGCGGTACCTGCAAAGTGTGCAGTTCTGCGAATTCGTCGAAACACTCGATAATTTGAACCAGAAAGGCATTCGCTATCTGGTCAGCTACGATGGTCGTACCGGGGTTAAGACCTTCGGTAAACTCCTCCCGGAGGAACTTAATCTGGCACTGATTGAACTTTATGCAGGCCGGTCTACCCAAGCAACACTCTTGGGCAGAGTCGATGTTACTATTGAGTCGCTATACCTTTCCCCAAGCCTTGCCGACGAACTGGCGCATGTCCCGACGGTATATCGCTACACGCGGGGAGAGCAACTTTGCCTTATGGAGGGCCGCGAATGAAAACGAAGGATCTGCCCCGCGAATTCGTGAAAAAGTGCAAGGCAGTTACGGCTAAGCGGCCCCGCACGGTAATCGACCATATCCTGAAGCATGGACAGATCACAACTGAGGAACTGAAGGAGAAGTACGGATACAACCATCCCCCAAGGGCAGCTCGGGATGTCAAGGAACAAGGCATTCCATTGGAGATGTTCCGCGTTACTGGCAGTGATGGCCGTAAGATCGGGGCTTATCGCTTTGGTGATCCCAAGAAGGCAAGGTTCTCAAAGCTCAGAGGCCGGACCGCCTTCACCAAGCAGCTCAAGGCGAAATTGATTGACCTCCATGGAGGTCGTTGCGCCATCTATCTGGAAGAGTTCGAAGAACGGCTTCTTCAGGTCGACCATCGAATTCCATTCGAAGTCGTCGGTGATGATGAAACGAAAACGGAGGATCCGAACTCGTACATGCTTCTCTGTGGGTCGGCCAACCGCGCCAAGTCTTGGTCATGCGAGCACTGTGCTAACTGGCAAGAGATGAAGAAGCCGGAGATATGCCGGAGATGTTACTGGGCTTTTCCGGAAGACTACGACCACATCGCCATGCGACAAGCGCGCCGCGTGGACATTATGTGGTCTGGTGATGAAGTTTCAGTTTACGACCGGCTCAAAAGAAGAACGATGGAACTCCAGAAAGATATCCCGAAGTACATCAAGGAGATTATCGAGAAGAATCTATGAACCCCAACAAATCACTACCTTTATCGTTAGCTCAATTATTATAGATGGAAGTATCAAAACTTAAACCAAAGGGATGACTGGTCTGTTTTTAGCAAATCTTGAATAACAGCTAATTTTCAAGATTCGGGGTATAATATAAATTGGGAGTAGTAAGTGCGTTATTATTTTGATTGGGATCCAAATAAGGCAAAAGCAAATCGGAAAAAACATGGGATTGGTTTTGAGCAGGCATCCACTATTTTTCTTGATCCAAGAATGATAACCGTCTTCGACACTGAGCATAGCGAACATGAAGACCGATGGGCTACAATTGGAATTAACAGGGATGGACATACTTTCCAACAGTTAGATGCCGATTCTTGCAGAATTAGAATTATTTCTGCCCGCAAGGCAACCAGAAAAGAGTCAAAACAGTATCGAGAGGAAAATAAATGAAAAAAGAATATGATTTTTCCAAAGGTGAGAAAGGTAAGTTTTATCGTTCAGATGCAGAATTGTATCTACCTATTTACATCGAGCCTGACATGATGGAAGTGCTAATGAAATTCTCAAAGAAAAAAGGCGTCGAGGTTGCGACAATAGTAAATGAATGGATAAAAAAAGACATATCCATAGTAGAAACAATAACAAAATAACACACAACCAATCACTCCACAGGGTGCAGCGAAACTACCGCCGCACCTGAAAATAAGAATTAGTGCCAGGCGTCGGTAATTCGGTTTTCAAACTATCCCCTGAAGAAAGGAAGAAAAGGATGAAAGTTTACTACGATGATGAAGTAGATGCTTTATATTTAAAGCTGGGAGATGAGACTCCAGAAGGAGTTATAGAAATTTCAGAAGGTGTTAATTTAGATACAACTTCTGAAGACAAAATAGTCGGCATAGAAATTCTGGATGCCTCAAAAAAAATAGATTTAAAAACAGTGCTATCTTATACCCTTGAATTTGAAAAAGATTTGATAATTCAAAAGACTGCCTAACAAGACACTGCCTTTAGGGCGGCTAAGGGCCGCCGCTGATTTTCAATCGTAGGGCATAATCTAAATCATCCTATTGGACCACAATAGAAATTTCCTTTTTTAGAGATGAGCAATAAAGAAAAGATAGGGCAAGGCTGATTCTTGGGGTTTACCAGCTTCCGCCGCCTCCTCCGCCGAAGCCGCCTCCCGAGGAACCTGCTCCTCCAAACCCTCCACCTCCTCCTCCGCCACCGCTCCCTCTCGGTGCGGAGAACATGGCAGAGCCGAGGCTTGAGGTCACGGTGTTAATGGAGCGCGTAAAACCGGTGGGATGAAATGTCTGGAACCCTCCCGGCGAAACATACCAGTTGGGAGGTTCCTGGTAAATTCCCTCGAATGCCTCTGCCCAGTTATCCGCCACATCGAGAGCAATGGCATAGGGTAAAAATTTTGAAAAGAGATCTTTGTCTCCCATTCGCTCAAGCCTATCTTTCTCTGCACGATTCATAAATTCCTGAAACCCTAAAATCGCCATATAGGCCAGGGCTCCCGCCTTTGTCTTGGCAGGCATATGCCCACCGAAGAGAAGGATGGGCAGACCGGTCAATCCGCTTGCGATAAATCCTTTCCACATAGAAAAAGGAAAAAGGAAGGCAAGCACAAAGCCGCCGAATACAATGATGAGAAACCCCGTCAGGAAATAGAGATTCCTCACCTTCTCAGGACTGATGAGAAAATATCTATTCTTAACCATCTCCCCATAGAGGGTCTTTTTCAGGGGACTCAAATTCTTATAAAATTTATTCTTCAAGCTTGAGATAGAGAGGCGGGACGGAGTAAAGGAGAAGAGGCGGCTCATCAGTTCCGTCTCAAAAGAGCTGAGAGCCCCATCAGCCTCTTTCACCTTTTTGAGATAGTAATCCGATCTGTCAAAAATCAACCCCTCCTTTTTAACCTCCTCGATCTGGATATATCCCTTGACCGCAAGGCCGACGATCGTCGAAGTGATATCCCTTGGGTCCAGTTTTTCGTCAAGCAAAGTTCCAGCCTCTGCGGGAGTGAGGAAACGGTTCTCGACCTTAGGAGGTTCATAGGCGACGGTGACGGCCTCTCTCACTCTCGGGTCCCTTCCTTTCCGGTACCAGAGATTGAACATGAAGAGGAAGGAGGCAATAGGAAATAGAAAGGCCCAATTTTCCTGAAGGTTGATCATCCATAAAAATTTTTTCCAGGAAGGAGGCGGGGAGACAAGTCCCTTGTCCCATCCAAAGGCTAAGGTCAGGCCTTCGCCCGGGGCAAGACTCTTCCGGGTGATAAATTTCCCCCTATTACCATAAGCCTCATGTTCACACTCAGAGGCCTTGGAACCGTAGGTCCCTGTGAATCCATCGGCCCATAAACTCTTGCTCTTCTCTTTTGTTGCCAGCGATACATCTGCGGAAGCCTTTACAATATCCGCCTTCCAGTAATTTCCTGTCACATTCCAGTAGAGCTCATCATGATCGTTGAGGAAGAGGATGGCATTCTCCACTTCATAGGTGATCACATAGGTCTGGTTGCCAGAGACAAACCTCTTGGGATCGCCGATTCTGATATTGATGATTGACCCCGTCTTCTTCACCTGATATTTCCAGGACTTTCCGGACCCATCCCTGACAGATAGAATGGTGGTGGGTGTTGTGATCGTTTTGCCGAACTCATCTCTATATTTAAAAGGGATTTCCCGGTAAATCCCATGCCTGGACCTATGAAACTTCACGTCGATCGTCTCGTGAACGGTAAAGGACGAATCTTTCTGAATGGTGATATCCGAGTGAAATTTCGTGATGGTAAAATACTGCGCCAAAGCAGGAGAAGCAAATAGGAAGAGGCTAAGGCTGAAGATGAGGATGGCGAGTTTTATCAATTTGAACAACTTCATATGGCTCCTCATGGATATCCTCTATTGTTTTCGTTTGTCGTCTCTCGTCTTTCGTCTTCTGCCTACTGCCTCCTGCCTTCTGCTTTCTCTTAGAAACTGACCTTCACCGGTTTCCTTTCCGTCTCGGGAGCTTCAAGCTGGAATAACTCGGCCTGTTTAAAGTTGAACTGCGATGCAATCAGGTTTGAAGGAAACGATTCGATCAGGACGTTAAAGTCACGCACCACGGCATTGTAATACCTTCTTGCATATTCGATGCTATTTTCCAATTCCTGTAATTGGGTTTGAAGCTGCATGAAATTGGCATTGGCCTTCAGTTCAGGATAAGCCTCGGCAACCGCAAACAGGCTCTTCAGGGTATCCCTGATCATGTTTTCTGCTTTTGCCATCTCTGCGGGAGAGTTTGCCTGCATGGCCATTGCTCTTGCCTGGGTGACCTTTTCAAAAACGGTCTTTTCATGGGAGGCGTAACCCTTGACCGTCTCGACCAGATTGGGCACAAGGTCGAATCGTTTTTTACACTGAACATCGATGTCCGACCACGAAGATTTGACCGTATTCCTGAGCCGAACGAGTTTGTTGTAGATGGAGACCACTGCGATGACGATGAGGGCAATGATGATGAGAATAACGATGAAGGTCATTTTTCTCCTCCTTATTTGAGATTGAAGTGAAATGTATTGAATTTATGAATTATTTTCAAGCATTTTTTAACATAGAAGAAGGTGTGAAAAATCACATACCAAGAATCACTTTCGTTCCGGCCCAAAGGGTTGGGGGGATTGGAAAAGCTTTGGGGCGGAACCTCTTATATTAAACTACGTTGCCTAAACCTGGATCATATCGCTACCCAACTAAATACGAAGGTTACCCATAACATTTAGTGCCACGCGTCCTAAAGGTTTTACAAGACCTCCAACCCTCTGGGCCGAGGCACAGTGGACCAATTTTTTCACAGCCTCTGAGGGATTACTATTTTTGATCCTTTTCGGATCCCGGAGAGGACAGATAGTGGTAATGATTTCAATCTATTTTACTTTCTCCCCGCACAAGCAAGACACGGCCACGGATTCCCTCAACCCGCACGGGCTCTCCCTCTTCTACCGGAGGGGCTCCCTCCATCAATTCGGCTTTCCAGAGTTCGCCATGAACCTGAATATACCCTGACGGGTCTAATCGTTCTTTAGCAACGCCTTTTTTGCCTATCATTTTTTGCATGCTCCTTTCCTGGCTCCGGTCGTAGGCCCGCCAGACAAATGGAAAAAGAACGGCATCTTTGACCACCCACAAAAGCATAAAGCCCCAGAAAAACCATTGGGGGAGATCAACATAACGTCGAACCACCCATAAGATCACGGCTAACAAAACCAGACTGGGGATCTGGAAAAGTGTATACCTCAATACAATGCGAGATGACCAACCGACTCTCTTCATCCGTTTCAAAAACCATTTTTATAGTAATTGCCCATGGCCGTTAAGCCACTCACGAACCATGAAAATGGCGACCGGTCCCTGTTAGGGTTAAGGGGCCTGCCCTGCACCATGATGGGTTCAGGGCCCGTATCGTTTAGCGTCAAAGGGTAAGGTTAAGAGTTTTAGACGATTAACCCCGTTGTTGCATAAAGATGCGATCGAATCAAATGCAAACCCCCATAAAAAGGTAGTTTCAAACCTTTTTGGGATACTTTCTAAAGGCCACCCTTGGATTGATCCAGGGGATGACATTGATTTCACGACCGTCCCTTTCTGGGTAAGGGTTTATTGAATCCAGGCGCCGAATTTAATGCAACAACGGGGTTCACATAACCGAATGAGGATACTGGCATCCCTGCCTACGTGCAAGCAGGGTTACCGTCGCCTTTAGACAAATCTTCTTTTTCTATACAACTTCAATAAATTACCATCCTCCGCCACCGCCGCCTCCGCCACCTCCTCCGGAAGACCCACCTCCTCCAGAACCACCTCCGCGTCCCCCACCAAAGCCTACTCCGCTACTTAGGCTTGTGGACGAGGAGGATAGGGCATCTGTAAAGGAGTGACCGATGGATGATGAAAATTTGTTTACCGAGGTAATGCCTGTTCCCATTCCTGAATACCATGCCGGTGAATATCCTGTCGCCGACACATTGGCAAGCACATCTGAAAACTGCTCTCCCCATCTCTGTTCAACATCGAGGGCAAGGGCATAAGGCAGATATTTTTCGAAAAGCTCCGGGGTCTTCTCAGGCGGGTTGAGCATATTTAGCCTGTCTTTCTCAGTGGCCTCAAGGAATTGCTTGAACCCTTTTATCGCGTCGAGGATTTTTCTGGTCTCTAGGGTGATATTTTTGAGAAGAAAAAAGAAAACGACATTGACCAGCAAGACAAAAGGAATTAGGAGTCCCACTGCAAACGACATGCTAAAGAAGAAGTAGTAAATGACCAATACCTCCGCACCCAGAAAAGCCAGCGTAAAGAAAGTTATGAATAGAATAGAGGGAATTTGGAGGAGCCTTTTCAGGAAAGGGCCTCTGAAGTTCATCCAACTTTTTATCATTCCAGGCACAAGAAAGCCAAATGTGTAAAAACTCCAGGGGGTCAACCAGAAACAGATAAAAATAAAGGCGGGGAGATAGTATGTTTCAGCCGCATCGATTCCGCCGCCGATTAAAAATACGATGAACGAAAGGAGAAGGCCTACCAAAAAATATTTTTTGTTGGAAATAAAATAAGGTTTTCCCAATCGATACTTTAATTTCAGACGGTTCTCCAGTTGTCTTGTGGCACTTCTGATCTTGGGGCCATTTTCCTTTTCTAAAACTATTTCGTTTCCAGAATCGAGAAGATCTGAAAGGACGAATATTTCTTCTGTGGAGAGGGAGGCCTTCCCTTTTTCCCTTCTCAAAAGCCTATACTTCCCATCCTCTTCTTTGATGGAGAGATGTCCTTTCACTGCCATATTAATGATTGCAGCAGCAAGGGTCTTATCATCATATTCCTTCCTTAGAAAATATCTCACCTCCGCAGGGCTCATGTTCTCAGGGGCCGCATAATGGACGATCATCACTCCCTTGCTTGGGTCTCTTCCCACTTTAGCCCATGCGAAAAGGTAGTAACCCAGAACAACCAGAAGTCCAATGAAACCGTAAAAGAGGCCTCTGTTGTCCTGATAGAAATATCGTATCTTCGCTTTTGTATCCGGTTCGGTCACAAACCCTTTGGGCCATGAGAAGGCAATGGTCAGCCCTTCATGTTGAGCAAGGGGCCTGGTCGTCTCATATTTGATCCCCCCGTAGAAATCGATCTCTGCTTTAAAATCTTTTCCCCTCTCTCCCGCAAGCCCTGTATAAGCAGTATGGTTGCCGATCTTCCGGATAGCGCCTTGAGGCAATCTCACATTGGCCGAGGCTTTCTCAATGGGAAAGGTCCAGTCATTGCCCGTCACATTCCAGTAGAGTTCGTCATAATCCTTGAAAAAACCGAGTTGCCGGTCTGTTGTATAGACAAGCGTGTAGGTGTGCCCGCCCTGAGGAATCAAGGTGTCCTGTTCCCCAATATAGGTCCTCACCCCATTGAAGATACCTTTCTGAAAATATTTCTCCGGCCGGCTATTCCTGAGGACTTCCAGGACAGCAAAACCCACGGTCCGGTTTCCCCAGTACTGGTTGTATCGCGTGGGAAAGTCGCGGTAGATCCCACGCTTGATCTCCTTTCCTTCACTGACGACTCGAATCGTCTCCTTCACAGTGAGGGATCCATCCTCATGAACCGTAATATCGCTGTGAAACACAAGGATCCTCTCCTCGGCGCTGGAAAGAGAAACCCCTAATATGGAGAAAAAAATGATTAGGATTAGGTAGACCTTTCTTGCCCTCATCAGCGTATGTCTAATTGCTCTTTTTAATTGAAAGTTTTGGGTCCTTATTAAAAGTTTTAAAATATCGTTCGGCTTTTTTGACGGCGGGCCAGAGGCCCAGGTTCATCGGGCCGAAGATGATCAGGCTTCTTCGGAGATGAAAGGGATTGAAAATTCTTTTCGTCATCGAAGAAAGGGAATAGAAAGACCGGTTCACCTTCCAGAACCCTTCCTGAAGCTCCTCCACGGTCATTCTCTTCGGCTGAAAGACCACCGTTGCCATATCATACTTCGACCAGTTCTCCGTGAGGAGTCTTCCCTCCTGTTTTAATCTCTGATAGATCCGCGTTCCCGGAAACGGGGTGAGAATGGGAAGAAAAGCCCCTTCGATCCTGTTTCGATCGGCAAATTCCAGAAACTCATCGAAGACAGAAACATCGTCATAATCGTATCCAAAGACAAAGGAACCGTAGACTCCAATGCCCGCATCGTGAAGTCTCTGGATCCCCTTCTCATACATTTCAACCCGATTAATTCTTTTCCCCATCATGTCGAGGTTCTCTTCTCGAAGGCTCTCAAAACCGATGAAGAGTCCGTGGCATCCGGCTTTCGCCATGAGGGAAAGGATCTCTTCATTCTCGGCAATATGAATCGGCCCCTGACTCACCCATCGCAACCGGTAATGGGAGAGCATGGTCAGAAGTTCTCTGGCATAAGAGAGGTTTCCAACGATATTGTCATCGACAAAGAAGATATAGGCTTTTGAACGCTCCAGAGATTGGATCTCCTTTTCGACATCGGAAACCGGTCTCATTCGGTAAGTCCTTCCATGAAGGGCGGTCACCGAACAGAACTCACAATCATAAGGGCAGCCCCTTGTGGTCTGAATCAGGTTGTGAAAGAGGTAGCCCTTTCGTGGGAGGAGGCTCCTTCGGGGAATGGGAAGGCGGCTCAGATCTGTCCTCTCCTTCTGCCGGTAAAAAGGCTTCAGTCTCCCTGCTTCGGCATCTTCCAAAATCTCTGCCCAGGTCTCATCCGCTTCTCCAATCGCCACGCCATCCGAATGGCTTTTGGCCTCTTCGGGAAGCCATGAGGCGTGGACCCCTCCGATCACCACTTTCTTTCCCCTCTGCCGGAATTGATCGGCAATCTCATAGCCTCTGGGGGCCAGAGGTGTGATGGCTGTGATGGCTACCAGATCGACTTTCTGATTGAAATCAATTTCAGAAATGCTCTCATCAATGATGTTTATTTCGTGCCGGGGAGGGGTCAGGCCCGCAAGGAGGGATGTGGAGAGAAGGGGAAATTTAAAGGCGATCACATCCCAGAAACTATCTTTGGGCCATCTGGGGATGATTAGGGCAATTTTCATTACAATTTCTTTCCCTTCAAGAATTGGGACAATGGTATGACTTCGACCCCTTCTGGCACAATCCACTGAAAGGAATCTTTTGGCAGGGATGAATTGAGAGAGATTTCCTTCAACCGGAGGTCGAGACGGGTCCTCTTCTCCGGTAGTTCGATCCGAATCCGGTTTGGAATTTGGCTCCCCTCGGCCTTTTCTGTAAAGATCCGGACGTCTGTTTTCTCAATAAGATCTCGATATTCTGAAACTTCACCGGTATAGGCCTTGTTCTGTAGAGGGCTGAGAAGGAAAAATCCCCCCCCTCGATAAAGGGCATCGAAAACACCTGTTCCAAAAGGATGATATCCGAGGATTCGAAATTTATCCGGTTTCTGATAAAGGATCAACCCGTTAAGAAGGAACCTCATCTCCTCGCCTTTTCTCTCGGTGTCCAGACGAATGGAGGCCCTGGCCTGAAGGGATTCTGCCGAGGAGAAATCTTCCAGAAATCTGGCGATGGGATCCTTGACCAGAGGCCCTTCAACCGGAGGAAGCTTAACAATCTTCTTGGGACATCCCCAGAGGAGAAGCGACAGGAGTAAAAGACAAAGGCTATACAAAACATAAGGTTTTCGAACCATTTTTAAAATTCTCCTCTCTCAAATTTGCTCCAAATGGCTTCGGCTGTCAACTCTCCGGAAGCCACTACCGCGGCGATCCCTCCGCCCGGAGAGGTCCAGTGTCCGGTTAAAAAGAGATTTGGGATGGGGGTTGTCCGTTGGAGACGAAGAATCCCGGATTGACCGGGAATTTGTGCCCATCCATAAGCGGCCCCTTGAAAATTCCCTGTCCATTTCTCAATCGTTTTTGGAGTCGCCTCCGCTCTGACCAGAATCCTCTTATTCAGGTCGGGAACCAGGACCGATGCCTTTAGGATGAGGTATTGGGAGAGGTCATCGATCACCTTTTGATCCCACCCCCGGCTGAAATGATACGGAGCCTTCATGCTCAGGCAGAGCGTACTTTTCCCTTCAGGCGCATGAGAGGGATTGACTCTGGATGGGGCAAGTAGGTAGAAAGGCGCTCCATTGGGAATCCGATTCTCATAAAGGGCCTGATACTCCTCTGAGAGCTGATCATCGAAAAAAACTTCATTATTTGAAACAGAAAGCTCCTCCAATTCCCCATCGATTCCAAGATAGAGGATGAAATAGGAGAGCGAGGGTCTCATTCCTTTCAGCTTCGACCGGAAGCCGCTCGGGATCTGATCTTCTCCGAGAAGAGTAGAGAAGGTCCTCTGGGCATCGATATTGGAGACGATCACCTTTCCTGTGAACTCCTGTCCACTTTTTAGTTTGATACCAATAGCCCTCTTCTGTTCCGTCATTATTTTTTCAACTTCCTGCTCAAGAAATATCTTCCCGTTCATCCTCTCAAAAACCCCACCCATCTTGAGAGGAAGCTCCTCCACTTTTTCCTCCACACAGGAGACGCCATGGTTGAAATAAGACATCTCAATCCCCGCCATTCCCGCCACAGAGACCTCCTCCGGAGGAAGCAGCCCATAGGAACTCCGAATCGAGAGGATCGTTTTCAGGAAAGGGTGGGAGAGGTGTTCGTTCAGAAGTTGTCCAAAGGTTTTATCTTTATATTTTGAGAGAAATGGAAATTGAGACGAGAAGGAGGATGGATCGAACCAGTTGAAAGACGAAGGAATCTTAGAAAATTCGTCGAAGATCTTTCTCAATACATCATAGACTTTTTCAATCCCCTCCCTTTCCTTTGAGAAAAGTCTTGAGAGGTTTTCGATGTGAGTTTCGAGTTGAGAGGATTGAACGATTTTTTGATCCGGGAAGTGATACTCCCTGGCCGGCTCAAGGGAAATGAAGCGAATCTGGTCCAGGAGGTCGAACTTTTTCAGGAAATTCCAGATCCGTCCTCCTTCCTGACATTCGCCCAATGATTGGACAGAGAGGTCGAAAGAGAACCCCTCTTTCCGGAAAGAAGAACAGCAGCCGCCGATTTTCTGGTTCTTCTCAACAATCAGGACTTTCAGACCCTTTTGGGCCAAAAGGCAACCACAAGTAAGTCCTGCCACTCCTGCTCCGATGATGATGACATCCATATCAGGCATGATTTTACCAGTATAACACAACTTTTCACTCTCCGTCGAACCACCACAGATTCCTCTCCTCGAAGGGATAAAAATGAGAAATTCAGAGCGGTGATGGGCAACCTCTACGGAACCAAACCCGAAGAGACAGAATGTCTTGGCTGTATGCAGCCCGATCCACCAGAAAAGCTCTATGGTTATTGCAAGGGATGCAAAATTAGAAATTGCGTAAGATCGAAAGGTTTTTACTCCTGCCATCAATGTGGGCAGTGGCCTTGCGGCTTAATAGAGAATTTTGGCTTTGCCACTGGCATACGGGTCATGAAAAAGGCGATCCCCTTATGGAGAGAGAAGGTGGCTGAATTCGGTGATGAGAAGGGCAGCATCGAATGGGCGCGTTCGGAATGTAAACGCTATCACTGTCCCTCCTGCGGTCAACCTCTTTTCAGGGGAGTCCAACACTGCCGGGCCTGTAAAAAACCGGTTGCCGAAGAGCTGGATGGGTCTTTATGAAGTTACTTTGAACGGAACTATTTAAATCATTTCCTTGCTTTTAAGTCTGAAACAGGGTAATATGAATTAAACAATAAAGTTGTGGAGAGCCTTTTAGGCTTATAGCGCGTGCCCGCGAGAACTCTAAACGACTTCTTTGCGGGCTTTTTTATTGGAAAGAAATCCAAAACAAGGAGACGACAATGAACATTTATGTGGGAAATTTGTCTTCGAATGTAACGGAAGAGAGTATCCGGAAGGCTTTTGAATCTTTCGGCCAAGTAACCTCATCAAAAATTATCAAAGACAAGTATACCGGCGACTCCCGGGGGTTTGCGTTTGTCGAAATGCCTGTACAGGCTCAGGCTCAGGAGGCGGTTAGGAGTCTTAACGGTAAGGATCTCCTCGGCCAATCCATAAGCGTGAATGAGGCGCGTCCTCGCAATGATCAGGGCCGTGCCAATCGTTATTGATTCCGTTTCCACAGAAAAAACATCGGCCGATAGGATGCAGAAAGGAAGGCCTATCCAGGACCCTTCACCAATGCACAAATACTAAAGGAGGAAATATGAACAAAAAAGTTTATGTGGCCAACCTCCCTTCGCAGCCTTGTGAGTCAGAACTCAAAGCCCTTTTCTCTAAGGCCGGAAGTGTCATGTCCCTCAAAATGGTTGAGGACAGGCAAACCGGCCAACCCAGGGGAATTGCCTTTGTGGAGATGTCCACCCAATGGGAAGCCCGTAGGGCTGTGTCCATGCTGAACCGGACGGTTTTCATGGGGAAGAATTTGTTGGTAAAAGAGGCAACGGAAAAACGTGGCTTCCGGGGAAACCGCTAAAATTTTAAGAACCCAAATCATTGGGATGGAAAGGGAGGTTTTATGAATAAAGACAGGCTTGAATGGATTATGTCAGGGTTAAACCAGTATGCGTTAACGAAGGATGAAGACAAATTTGTCAAATCTGCAGTGGAGCATTTCGATCAACATCGGCTGCTATCAGCGCAGGCGGAACAAAGAATAGAAACCCTTTACAAAGAGAAGTCAAGATTTATGCCCAATAAAAGATCTTCCAGCTATTTTTCTTTTGCGGAAGCAGGCCCCAAAAAAACCAGGCCCCGAAGACCCCGCACAAAAGAATGTTGATGTGAAAAGATGACCGATGCAGCCACTCGGGTATGAGGGACAACCGTGAGACACAGGTTTTTCACCTTCTTTTCAACATCTATTGAGTGCAGTTAAAAGAACGATGCCACATGCCCTTCCTGTCCTTCTCCTATTGGATCAAGAAATGATGGTGGAAGAAACCGGATAGAATAAAAACCCATTTCCTTTCGTCTAACCAATTAAAAGATTATAATTATATAACTTGAGAGTACCGAGTTCTTAACGATCAAGATAGCTTGATTTTGCCTTCCTTTGCAAGTGTGATTTTCATCTGCGAGAGTTGAATCGCTAAATCGATCCACTGTTGCGTGAGTTTTTTAAATCGTTTGAATGTCGCGATTTGTCGTTTGAGGTCTTGTACGAATTCAGCCTTGACGTATTCGGTTTTGCTTTTCATCCGATAGGTGTAACTGATCTGATAGAATCCGCCTTTTTTTTC
>JAGXTA010000065.1 GCA_018333535.1 Deltaproteobacteria bacterium
GGGCCTTCGAGGAGCGGGCGCCGGCTCGGAGGGAGCGGCGGGAGGTTCAGAGGGGGCTGGCGCTGGTTTGGGGGCAGCGGATTTACAAGCATGCAGGGTCATGAAAAGAAAGAGGACAATGATCCACCAGCAGACTTTCGGATAGCGATGGTTCTTCATAGATGTTCCCCTTAAGATTTTCTTTTTAATTTTTCAAGAAGTTTTTTCGCCATCTCATTATTGGGATTGACGGAAAGCGCTCGTTCAAGGTTTTCGATGCTCTGTTTTCTTTTTCCCTGTTTCTCTTGGACCATTCCAAGATTGAAGAGGGCTTCGTCAAGATAGGAAGGGGCCAATATCACGACGCGGTCGTACATTTCTTCGGATTTTGGATACTCCTTTTTTATTGCGTAAAGATAGCCAAGGTTAAAAAACGCGGCAGCATACTTTGGATCGAGCTCCCCAACCTTTTGAAACATCTCAATCGCTCTGGGATAGTCCTTCAATTTCATATAGACCGAGCCCAGCTGGAAGTGACCCTGTAGGCTTGCAGGGTCTAACTGAATGGCTTTGAGTAATAACGATTTTGCCTCCCCTGGATTTTTCTCCATCATCCCAGCGGCCTGGTCGCTCAGCGCTTTTGCCTCCGCATCGGGGGCTGGACCTTTTTCCTTGGCTTTTGCCACCGTTGGAGATTCCTTACCTGGAGCCGTTTTTACAGATGGGTCCGGGACAGCAGGTTGAACGGATTTGACGGCTGCTTCTTTTGTTGGTGTTGTGACGGGCCTTTCTTTATACCAAAATGCAAAAACGACAATGAGTGTGATCAAAACAATTGCGGCCACTCCATATAAGACGCCTCGCTTCTTTTTCACTTCCTGTTCTTTTGCTTTCGGTAGAGTGTCTGGTTTTTCCTGAACTTCTCGATCAAGTCTCTCTTCTTTCTCAACGGCAGGCGGGTATGTCACGTCATTGATGGGTAAATCCTGCATCGTCCGCGATTCGGCAGCGATCTCTTCCTCAAAAAGGTCCTTCATATACTGAGAGAGTCCCCGGGCAGAAGGTCGCAATGAGAGCGCGACCATACACTCCTCGATGTCGGCCAACATTTCGCCACAGGACTGATAACGTTGATCACGATCTTTTGTGAGACTCCTGTTGATGACCTGATAGATCATGGGGGGCAGACCACTGCGGGCGACTTCCGGAGGTTCGAATTCAGCCTTGCTGACCTTTGCGAGGATCTGCATGGTATCCGCCCCTGTGAACATCCGTTTATGGGTGACCATTTCATATAGAAGGATTCCTGTCGAAAATAGATCGGAGCGATGATCAATCGGTTGCCCGGAAGCCTGCTCAGGAGACATGTAGGAAATCTTTCCCTTAATCATGCCCAATTGGGTAATGGTGCTCTGGCTGGCAGCCTTTGCAATGCCGAAATCGACAATCTTTACGTCTCCTTCGTATGTGACGAAGATATTTTGAGGGCTGATGTCCCGATGGATGATGTTGAGAGACTTTCCCTGATAATCTTTCAGGTTGTGGGCATAGTCAAGACCCGAACAGATTCGAGAGATGACATAGAGGGCAAGTTCGTTACTGATGGGTTTCCTCTTTTCCTGCGACTTACTGAAGATGTGACGGAGGTCTTTTCCGAAGAGATATTCCATGGCAATAAAATAGGAGTCCTCCATGGGTCCGAAGTCGTAGATCTGAACGATGTTCTGGTGGTGGAGCAGGGCTGCCAGCTTGGCCTCGTCAATGAAGGAGGTCAGAAGTTCTTTTTCATTAGCCAGGTGGGGGAGGATGGTCTTGACGGCAATCAGCTTCTCGAAGCCCTGGATACCCGTGATCTTGGCCCGGTAGAGCTGGGCCATCCCTCCAACAGCCAGCTTTTCTAAAAGGAGATATTTCCCAAAGCGTGTCGGTCCCAAATCAGCCATAACTTCTATCCCTCCCTTAGAAGGAAAGGTTTGAAACAGATGGAATTATATTAAATATTCAGTAAGCTGTCAAACGTATTTAAGAGAGCTCTGAAAAACTATCTTTGGCTCTCTGATTTCACAGATTTAAAAAAATGATTACACAGATTTCTCAGAGATTTCTGGCCTTTTTCAGAAATCTCTTTAAGGGTTGCACCTTCTTCACGGTCCTCCGGACAACCATCCATCACTTTAATTGAACGACGAAAACATCGGCCTCTTTTTCTGTGGCATAGGGGCCGAAGAGGATGGATTCCGGAAACCCCTCCAGCTTGACGAAGTAAGAGGTATCAGCGTTCATCTCGTTCTGAGCGGCCCAGGCCGTATATTCCTTCCCGCCTAAATTCAATTTCATCCCCTTTAACGGATAGCGAAGGCTCGATTGTGTGGGAAGGCTTCCTTTAGGGCCGACCGCATGGAAGGCGATCTCAGCGCCGGATACTCCAAACATCGCACCCGGCCAGGAACGGTTGCACGGTCCCACTTCGATCCATTGCCCGATGTGGGGATTTCCATAAGTGTCGAGACGGTACTCCGGGACAATCTCCTTCACAGGCGTATTCACCTTGACCACCAGTTTGGCCGCCATACCCGGATCGGCCAATGATAAGAGGTCGCTACCCTTTAAAGGCGTGGGAAGCGTTTCAGCAGAGGGGACTTCTCCTTCAGAGATAAGAAAGAGTATTGGAAAGGAGATGCCTTTCTGTGCCTGAATCGTAAGAGTCAGAAGCGAGAGGCCATACCGGATGGAAGGGCTTTTCAAATTCTCACTCGATGCCAGAATGAGCCAGAGTGAGGTTTCTGGTTTGATCAACTCCTCCCGTGGCTTGGCCCACGCCATCTTGCTGATCTCATCCTCCCAGAAATGTCCATTGACTTGGAGGCCATAAGAGTTAAACTGTGTCATCAGGTTTTTGACTTTCTCTTCGGATGGAATCATGGAGGTCAACCATATCGATTTCATTTTTTTGTCCTTTCAATGTCTGTCCTGCTTCGACAAGCCCAGCAAGAACGGAAAAAAATAGACGATGTCAATATAAACTCCGTTCACCCTGAGGCTCTCGAAGGGTGGTTTTGGCATTTGTTCAGAAGTCTTATTGACGGTGCTCCACTGCCATCAGACTCATCTTGCCATCTTTATTTATATTAAAAGAATAGACATTCTTTACCCGGGGCTTTAATTCCACCTCCTGCTCAAAAGGTTTTTCGGTATCCGTTCTGAGAAGGTATTTTCCCTCTTCGATCGTCAGAGGAATCCCTACTTTTCCTTTGGCCACCACTTGTCCCTTTTTATCGGGTTCGGTTGAATAGAGGCCATAGGTGAAAGACATGATTTCAGCATCCATAAAGGCGCTCAAGAGCTCATGGGGAGAGGTGGCCTCGAGATAGACGCTTCCGCTTGCCGTTGCGAGCTTATGATAAAAATCCCTGATCTTTTTACCCTCTTTATCATCCGGGCCCCGAAGGCCGTAGAGAATCGGGCTGAAATGGATCTTTTCATCCACCAGCTTTTTTATGGAATCAAATGCCGAGACGGTCAGGTCATCGAAGTTGGGATACTCTCTTTTGAGCCTCTGCTCCCATGCCTTATCTTTAGAGATATTTTGAGCCAATAAAGGCCCTGTCTCCTCTCCATCCGTGATCAGGATGGCCGTGGAGTTGGGCAACCCCTTGAGAAGGCCGTGAGCCTTCAGAACGCTATAACCGATGGGAGTGTCTCCGATATAGGCCTTCTCCGATCCAAGAAAATGGATAGCCTTGAGAATGTCTTTTGGGTCGAAGCCCTCCTTCGGAGAGCTGTAAATCAGCTCCACATCGGCGCAGGCTTCCATGGCCCTGACATAATCCCTCCGGATGATCACGCCTTCAGAGGTCAACCCGGAGAGCTTTTTACTGCCGAAGACGACGAGCCTGACATCGTCCTTGGGCCTGAAGAGCGACACGATCTGTTTTAGTCCTTCGTAAGCTGCCTCAAACCTCTTCTGCTCTTTCCCTCCGAGCCTCTCTTTCATGCTGCCCGAAGCATCGTAGATGACCACGATGTGGTTCTGGCCGCTTAAATTCTTGAGGGAATAATAGATCTCCTTCTTTTTCTCCAGAGCCTCTTCAGAGGAATCGGGTTGACCGGTTGGAGATCTGTGACCAACCAGAAGGAACTCCGTTTTGACCTTATCTTTGGGAGGAGGGGGGGGTTGCCTACTGGCACAACCGTTCAGAAATAACAGAACGACAATAAAGAGGAGAAAAATTTTTTGCATCCTCAACCTCCTTTCCTTAGGGCTTTTGGGGCTCGGGTAAAACATGGAGTTTATAAACCCTCTTTTCGGAATAGGCTTTCATAGCCACCCCGATGGATGTTATCACAGGGAGTATTCGTGTCAACCCCGACTTTCATTCCCCCATTTTTGACTCAATCACTCTTCACAGACTGCGCTGGAGATGGAGTGATCGCCAGTTTTCCCCAATCATCAATTAACTGGTAGTAAGGCAGGATGCGGACTTGCGTGCTATTGATCTGCATCTGGCTGGAGAGATCCAAATTCACCACCCATGCCTGATGAGGTTTATAAGCTGAGATGAAACTCCTCAAGGCCCTGCCGATCTGAGGTTGTCGCATATGTCGATACTTCACTTCTACCGGTATGAGAGCACTGCCGGTTTCCAGTACAAAATCGACTTCGGCTTTGTCCTTCGTTCTCCAAAAGTGAAGAGCGATGGGCTGAAACCTCGTCTCCTCCCACAGCAGCCGCCATACGAAGTTTTGGAAGAGTGATCCCAGGTTTGCATCCCCGTTTAAAATGCCATGCACTCCACCAATGTAATTGCGTAAACCCAAATCATGAAAATAGAAAACCGGCGACTTGGTAAGCTCCTTACGGAGGTTTGTGAAAAAGGGACTCAACGCTTTCAGAACAAACGTTTTCTCAGCATTCCATAGATAAGATTTAAGAGTAGGCATGGAGATATGGAGCAGGGTTGCCAGTTCAGAGTAGTTGGCAATCTTACCAATCTGATGTGTCAGTAGCCTGATCATCCGACTGAAGGCTTCCGATTTTTCAACTCGAAGAAGCGCTATGATGTCCCTTTCCAGATAGCTGCGGTAGATCTCATCGAGAGTTCTTCTCTTATCCTCCAGGCGCGCTTGAGTGACAACCCGCGGATAGCCTCCGAAGCTGATGTATTCGATGAAAAGATCTTGTGAACGACTTTTCTCCACCTGGAAGAATTGCTGCAATCGATCCTGATACTGGTAGTCTGTGCGATAATTTACAAACTCGGCAAAGGTCAAGGTCGGCAGCTCGAAGAGGCGTTTTCTCCCCACCAGGGACTCGTGGATCTTTTCCTTAAGCTCTAAACTCCCCGAACCGGAAACCACCAGCTTGTATGGAAGTCCCTGGTCAAAAAGACCTTTTAGGAACAATCCTGCGTTTTCCTTGCGCTGGATCTCGTCAATGAAAGCTACCCCAAATTCGCCCCCGAACTCCAGACGCAGTTTGTTGACAAGAGATTGCTGGGATTCAAAAAAAGGCTGGTCCGCTTCTACATCGAGATTTAGGAAGATGGTCCTGGTCCCTTGCTGCCGCACACGGTCCTCTACCCAGCGCATGGCCGTTGTTTTCCCGGCCTGGCGCGGCCCAACAATAAGACTGATCTCTTTGTTGGCAATATCATCAATAAGCTCTTGAAAAATAAGTCGTTGAATCACAGTTATATTTTAACCCGATAATTTTGAAAGTCAAATATTATTTTTCTCGGAATATAAGAGAGCTTTGATGCTGGTTTAATGGGGTTCCGTTTGCCAGTTAAAATTGTCCGTCTGGCTTCCTACTGATGGATGTAAGTGGCTTAAGGAGAGCGATGATCATGTTTACTTATGTTCTACCTGACATTCAAAATGGTGTTTCACAGGACTTTTCTCTTCTTATCCATTGCCCTCAATATCTGAACTGAGGACACATGGAAAAGGGATAATATCGTTCGGCTCCGGAGAAGACATAACACCGGTAGCAGACATCAAAGCCAATCCCCTCTATATCCCACGTTTCAAGCATTAACCGATATCTTTGGAAAGCATATTGGCTGACAAGATACTGTAGGTCAATGGCGTTCACATTGGGTGGTAAACCAGCATGAGTGGTGAGACGAGCGACAATATCGACTCTATTCCCGCAACAGACACAGTGCGCCATTTTCGTTACCTCCTTTGTTACCTCTCCATTTCATCTTACTCTTTTGCAATAGTTGATAAAAATCAGTCATATGGCCAATGCTGGTATGAATAGACATTCTGCATATCAATAAATCTGCTCCCCCCCGATCCAATTCTTTCAGATTTTGCCATGTTGGTTTCCTCTTTTCTATAAACGGTTTCAAGGGGTTTCAAATCTATTGATTTGACAAATTGATCAATTTCTCGCTTACCCTCTTAAAAGATTCCAACAAGTTACAATCCTCTCTAAGCCGTAGTCCTAACCTTCTTCGATTCTGGCTTACCGTAGAGTAATCTACTCCAAATGCCTTCCCTATCTCCCCATGGTTTAGCAAATAGATGCCAAGTGCCAGCACATCGGTTACCCCGATGTGCCAGAACATAGGTTACCTTTAATGTCAGTTTTTGTGCCAACACATCGGTTACCCTGAGAGCTGATTTGGGGTATGATGCCCCTAGTCCAAACCACAGAGGAGGGAAACCGATGAATGAAGAAAGCTTGAGAAAGATGGCCATTCAGCAATTTTTGCAGAGGAGATCTCCTGTTTCGATTTATCGTGAGATAGGACGATCGAAAAAATGGTTTTTCAAGTGGCTCCAGCGCTACCAAACCGGCAATCCCGAAT
>JAGXTA010000066.1 GCA_018333535.1 Deltaproteobacteria bacterium
TAATTAGATCCTGAACCAAGTTCAGGATGACATTTTTATCAATTCCCCTATTGCGACACAGTTTCTCAAAGGGAGAGGAGTCAATTTTGGGCTAGAATTTTCACATTAAATCAAGAAAGGAGAAGAGAGATGAAAAAAATCAGTATGTTTACTAAAGCATTCGTTTTTATGTCCATGTTGATAGCGGGGGCAGGTTTCTTCCTTGTCCCGCCTGCTGGGGCTCAGATCAAGGAACTCAGGATCGGCATCGGCATTGATGCCGACACGTTGAACCCGCAGGAGCATACCACCACTTTGTGTCAGAACATGTCTGACCTGATCCAGGATACCCCTCTTTACCAAACCCCGGACAACAAATTGGAGCCCCGCCTGCTAACCAAGTATGACGTGTCGAAGGACGGTTTGACTTATACCCTCCAGCTGAGAAAAGGCGTCAAGTTCAGCGATGGGACTCTCTTTGATGCCAAAGCCCTCAAGCTCACCTTTGACCGAGCCCTTGATCCTAAGTTGAAGGTGCCCTTGCGTTTCGCAATCACTATGATTAAAGAGGTGACCATTGTCGACGACTACACTGTCCGGGTCCAACTCAAATATCCCTACGCACCCTTTGCTGCGACTCTCTCGTTGACTATCTTAAGCCCTATTTCGCCCGCGGCCATCGAAAAGTACGGCGAGGATGTTCGGCAGAACCCGGTGGGCGCCGGTCCCTATATTCTCAAAGAGTGGGTGAAGGGAGATCGGATTGTCATGGTCCGGAATGAGAATTACTATGGTAAAAAACCAACTGTAGAAAAGCTGACGTTTAAGATTGTTCCCGAAGATACCACCCGTGAGGCCATGCTCCGATCAGGCCAGATCGATGTCTGCTACAAACCATTGCCCTCCAATGTTGCAGCACTCAAGGCTGATCCGAACATCACGGTTGAAATGCCTCTGGATACAAGAACGATCTTCATGGGATTGAATTATAAGAAAGGCGTGACCAAGGACAAGTTGGTCCGCCAGGCATTCAACTATGCTGTGGACAAGAAAGCCATTGTCAGTAAAGTTCTCTTTGATACGGCCGTTCCCATGGAAGGTCCAGTCTCTCCGATCCTTTTTGGATTTTTCAAGATGGCAAATCAGTATGACTACAATCCTGAAAAAGCCAAGGAGTTGCTGAAAAAGGCCAACTTTGACTTCAACCAGACGGTGAATATGCGCACCCCTCAAGGCCGATACCTCTTTGATAAGCAGGTCTCCGAAGCTGTCCAGGCCTATCTTCAGGCCATTGGAGTAAAGACAGAGCTCAGAACTTATGACTGGCCTACCTATGTTGCCGGCTTGCTCAAGCCGATTCAGGAGACTGAACTTGAAGTCTTTCTATTGGGATGGGGACCAATCATCCTCGACGCTGACTTTGGCCTTTACGGCCAGTTTCACTCAAGCGTCAACCCACCCGCAGGCTTGGGGGCGGCTCACTACAGCAACGCCGAATACGACAAGTTGATGGATGCGAGCCGATTGGAACAGAATCCTAAGAAACGGTTGGAAATCATGAAGAAGGCTTCTGAGATGGTTTGGGATGATTGCCCCTGGATTTGGCTCCATGTGGAAAAGTTCGTCATCGCCTATTCAAAAAAGATTAAAGGAATGGTGGTGACCGGAACCGAGAAATTTTACCCAACCTATATTAAGATGGAGAAATGAAAAGAGATCCAGGGAAGGGGCCTCACCCTGAGGCTCCTCCCTGAATCAAAACATTTTCAAAATAAAGATGGGATGCTGAACTAAGATCAGCATGACAACAAAGGATTCATCCTGTTTTTGTCATCCCAAACCATGTCCTGAAGCAAGTTCAGGATCTCTCGATTTCGGGATCTCGATTCTGATTCAGGATTTAACCCGACAACCATGTTGCAATATGTCATTAAACGTCTACTTTCAACTATCCCCGTTCTGCTCGGAATATCACTTCTCCTCTTCTTCATGCTTCGAATGCTACCAGGAGACCCAGCACAGGTCCTCGCCGGGCAGATGGCATCTCAAGAGGATATCAAAAACATCCGTCAACAGTTAGGTCTCGACAAGCCGATCTTCGTTCAATATGGGATCTTCCTCAGCCGACTGGCCAAGCTTGATCTCGGCCGGTCTGCCCGGACTCAGAGCCCTGTCATCAAGGAAATTTGGGCACGACTCCCGAATACAGTATTGCTTGCTGTGACAGCCATTACTCTTGCATGCCTCTTTGGTATCCCGGCTGGAATCATTTCGGCTGTGCGGCCTTATACTTGGATAGACTATTTATTTACCTCGATGGCCCTTTTTGGCATTTCCATGCCCGTCTTCTGGCTTGGGCTGATGCTGATTGTAGTATTCTCATTGGTCCTTCATTGGCTGCCGGCGGGTGGCATTGGAAGTTGGAAGCATGTCATCCTTCCCTCATTTACCCTGGCTGCTTTTGTTGTTGCCTTCATCACCCGTATAACCCGTGCCAGCATGATCGAAACCCTTTCTCAGGATTACACCACCACGGCCCGGTCCAAGGGACTTAAAGAGCAGGTGGTCATCGTCAAACATGCGCTGAAAAATGCCCTCATCCCGATCGTTACAGTGGTTGGTCTTCAGTTCGGGCTTCTTCTGGGAGGCGCGGTTCTGACCGAAACAGTCTTCGCCTGGCCGGGTTTAGGCCGGCTTATTGTGGACTCCATCCTGGCCCGCGATTACCCGGTCATTCAGGGAACAATCCTCATCTTCGGACTCCTTTACATTCTGGTCAACCTGGTGGTTGATCTGCTCTATGCTTATATAGATCCAAGAATCCGGTATGCATGAAACACTCCAAACCCAAGTGATAAGGAATCCGCATCCTCAGGCTGACAGCCAGCTCAGGCGTAGGTGGGTAAAGCTCAGGCGCAACAAGGCGGCCCTCTTCGGTGGCGTCCTGATATTGATTTACCTCATCACCGCACTGTTGGCCCCGATCCTCTTTCCGGGCAATCCCTCAGCTCCTAATCTCATGAAATCACTGGAGCGACCCTCTATAGAGCATCCATTGGGAACGGACGAACTGGGCCGCTCTATTTTGGGCCGGATCATATATGGTTCCCGGGTGTCCTTACTGATTTCCATTGGAGTCGTCTTTGTCGGGCTGCTTGTCGGCGTTCCCCTTGGACTCATTTCGGGTTACTACGGAGGTAAAGTCGATTTCGGAATCCAGCGTGTGACCGACACCCTATTAGCATTTCCAGGCTTTCTCTTAGCCTTAGCCCTTGTGGCCGTCCTGGGAGTGGGACTTAAAAATACGATCATCTCAGTTGGCATCAGCATGGTGCCCATCTACATTCGTCTGGTGCGGGGCTGCACCCTTTCGGTAAGAGAACAGACTTATGTCGAAGCGGCCAGGGCAATGGGCACCCGGGATGTGACCATCCTGATAAGGCATATACTGCCCAATGTCATGGCCCCCATCACCATTCAGACCAGCCTGGGGATGGGCACAGCCATTCTCTTTGCAGCGGGGCTGGGTTTTCTTGGCTTAGGTGTTCAGCCACCCACGCCGGAGTGGGGTACGATGTTAGGTTCTGGCCGGGCTTACCTCTTCAACGCTCCCCATGTGGCTACCTTCCCGGGTATAGCCATTTTTTTTGCTGTACTGGGTTTTAACCTTTCAGGAGACGGCCTAAGAGATATCCTTGATCCGAGATCTAAATTATGAGACAAGATTCTCTCCTTACCATCAAAAATTTGCGGACTTGCTTCCATACATATGAAGGCGTTTTGACAGCCGTGGATGGAATCGGTTTGGAGATTTACCGGGGAGAGACCCTTGGGGTCGTGGGAGAGAGTGGCTGCGGAAAGAGCGTCACCGCCCTTTCCATCCTGAGACTACTTGCCTCACCTCCTGCGGAGATTCAGGGGGAGATTCTGTTTGATGGCAAGAACCTCCTGAATATGAGTCTGGATGAAATACGAAAGATCCGGGGCAATAGCATTTCAATGATATTTCAGGAGCCCATGACCTCGCTCAATCCGGTCCTGACCATTGGGGAGCAGATATCAGAGGCCATCAAGCTTCACCAGGGGGTGACGCATCAGGAAGCTTGGGCAGAAGCCGTTGAGATGCTTCAGATGGTTCAGATCCCTTCTCCTGAGATCAGGGCCAAAGAATACCCCCACAAACTGAGCGGTGGGATGCGGCAGAGAGCGATGATTGCCATGGCGTTGTCTTGCCATCCGAGATTGCTACTGGCAGATGAACCCACGACAGCTCTGGATGTGACCATCCAGGCCCAGATTGTGGACCTGATGGAGCGCCTAAAAGAAGAGATTAAGACTTCTGTTTTGTTGATCACTCACAACCTGGGTCTCATCGCAGAGATGGCCAAGCGTGTCGTCGTTATGTATACAGGCAAAGTGGTGGAGGAAGCTTTGGTGGAAGATCTTTTTGCTGAACCTCTTCATCCCTATACCCAGGGCCTCTTGGGATCCATCCCATGGATGGGACGGAAGATGAAGGCCGGCCGAAAGCAGCTCCAGGAAATCCCGGGGATGGTCCCCAGCCTTCTTGAGATGCCCGAGGGATGTAGATTCCATCCGCGGTGTCCACGCATGATGGACATCTGTAGGAAGGAAGAGCCTCCCCTGGTCCAGAAAGATGGTCGCCGGGTCCTCTGCTGGCTGTGGAAGTGAGTGATTGGGATCTAAATCCGAAGCACGAAATTCGAAATTCGAAACAATACCAAATGACCAAATTCCAAATGTTCGAAACAAATTAAAGTTTAAGAAATTTAAATTTTGAAAATTTGAATTTGTTTCGAGTTTTCCGCCAGAGGCGGATCTGCCTTTGGCATGACGATATTCGGATTTCGGATTTTTAAACGCCAAAGAACTGCTTGGTTCCGGCTACACCAGGTTAGGAAATAGAATGAACAGCGTTCCTCTTCTTCGGGTCATCAATCTTAAGAAATACTTTCCCGTTCGAAAAGGTATTTTTTCGAGAATGATGGGATGGGTGCAGGCTGTGGATGGCGTGAGCTTTAACCTGAATCAGGGGGAAACCCTTGGACTGGTGGGCGAAAGCGGTTGCGGGAAAACTACAGTAGGCCGATGCCTCCTTCGATTGATTGAACCTGACTCAGGGAAGATTCAATTCGAGGACAAGGACCTTCTGGGGATGGATGGGGAATCGCTCAGAAAAGTCCGGGCTCAACTGCAGATCATTTTCCAGGATCCCTATTCATCCTTGAATCCCCGAATGGCTGCAGGAGAAATCATCGCTGAACCCATCCGCAATCACACCCATAGCTCCCGGAAAGAGATCCATGATCGGGTCTCCTTTCTCATGGAAAAGGTAGGGCTCCATCCGGAGCAGGCTCGAAGGTTTCCTCATGAGTTCAGCGGTGGTCAGCGTCAGCGAATCGGTATTGCACGGGCCTTAGCCCTGAATCCAAAGCTGATTATCTGTGACGAGCCTGTCTCCGCCCTCGATGTTTCCATCCAGGCACAGGTGATCAACCTGCTGGTCAAGCTCCAGGAAGAGATGGGACTTTCTTATCTTTTTATCGCGCATGATTTGAGCGTGGTGGAACATATCAGCGACCGGGTGGCCGTTATGTATCTCGGAAAGATCGTAGAGCTTGCAAGCGATACAGACCTTTATGCTTCTCCCAAACATCCTTACACTGAAGCATTACTTTCCGCCGCCCCCATCCCTGATCCAAAACTTAAAAAGCGAAGGGTTCTCCTCCAGGGAGAGATTCCAAGCCCCATCAACCTTCCAGAGGGATGCAGATTTTACAGCCGATGTCCCTATCGGATGGATCACTGCAAAGAGGTTGACCCTGAGTTTAAGGACTTAGGTGGAGAGCACTGGGTCGCCTGCCATCTCCGTTGAGATATGGGCTAAAATATTTTAAATTCTGCGTTCTTAATCGACTGGGCGATGCGTTGGTTCATCCGGACCATCACTTTCGTGGGATATCTCACCTGGAAAAGGAACTGGGCGTTGTTCTGAATGTCGAGTCGCTTCATCTCCTTCTTGACGCGATCCAATAATTTTGGCGCCTCCTGTCTATCCGCTTCAAGGGATTCGATGAATGCCCTTTCCAGATATTTCTCCATGTCCTCGTCGATCTTCCCGTATTTCTCATCGAATGCCTTTCGAATCTCATCCTCCTCTAACGTTCGATACTTCTCTTGATGGACGATGACCTCCTTTTTCAATTTGGGAATGGTTCGGGGGATCGATTTCGGATACCCGAGGCAGAGGACCATCATCGGAAGGACATATTCGGGGATCTCAAAATATTTTCTCGTATCATCGATCTCATGCTGGATCGATCCGATGTAAACCGAGCCGAGGCCCAGGCTCTCAGCAAGAATCACGACATTCTGAGCCGCCACCATCAGGTCTGCATAAGCAATGAGAAAGTGGTTAAGCGCCTGTTCTCCCCTAAAATCGGTCCGGCACATCTCAGCCCACTTCTTGATCCGGTAGAAATCGAGACAGAAAATCATCGAAAGGGGTCCATTTCTCACCCAGGGCTGGCCTCCGGCCAGTTCACCCAATTTACTTCTCCCCTCTGGGCTTCGAACCAGGATGATGGAAAGGGGCTGGATATTTCCACCGGATGGGGCGTTATTGGCCGCATCGAGAAGTTTCTCAATAACAGGTTCAGGAATCTCCTGATCCTTGAATGCCCGCACCGACCTTCGTTTCATCATCAAATCGTAAAGGTCCATAGCCTTTCCTTTCTCGGTTAAGATCAATCTTGTTTTACGGTGAAGATGCTCGTATCGAAGCACGAAGCTCGAAACTTGAATCTCGAGTCTCCAGCATAGACAATCGAGCATCGATACGAGCTTCGACAACGACAAACCATAGCCTTCTATCATCGATACGGGTCCCGCGAAACGCGGGATTACCCTTGCCGTTATACTTTTATTTCAGGCAACTTTATAGATGAGATTAACAGAGACAACCTGTCTTGACAAGTCATTTTGAATCTGCTAAGAAGAGCATAACTTTTAATGGAATAAGGTAAATGAAACATATTTCGCAGTTGAAGAGGATGAACTGGTGGTGCTGGCAGAAAAATAGAGGGGAGGTCTGCCTGGCGCCATTCTAAATATTTGAATTGAAAATGAAGGCCATGGGCGGCGTCCCTGCCACCCATGGCCTTTTTTCTTTCTGCTTGTTTCAGAGGAAGGATTCGAAAGGCTATGGAGATTGTCCATAGCCTTTTTTTTAACAAATTCAACATGCCCAGATGGCACTCACGAATGATGAAAATGATTACTAAGACCGAATTTCAAGAAAGATTAGGCAAATAACACTAAGGCTAACGAATTTCACGAATAAAACTCATTCGTGTCATTCGCTCTAATTCGTGTTATTCGGTTCTTTTTTCTAAAAAATCCAAATGAAAGGAGAAGGACGATGATCAAAGAAGCGATTGGCAAACTGGTTATGAAGGAGAATTTGGCGGCAGGAGAGATGGAAGAGGCAATGAGGGAGGTGGTAACGAAAAAAGCGTCAACAGGACAGATTGCATCCTTCCTCACCGCATTGAGGATGAAAGGAGAGACTTCCGAAGAGATCACAGGGGGGGCAAAAGTGATCAAAGAGAAGTCCTTAAAAATCAATCTTGGAGGAGAGGCTGTCTGCCTGGACCGGGAGGAGATTACGGTCGAGAGGGAAACCATCCTGAGCACGGCAAAAGATTTTTCAGGGGAGACCGCCATATTCAACATCTCAACGGCAACCGCCCTGGTTGTGGCAGGAGGAGGTCTGAAGGTGGCCAAATGTGTGAAGAAGCCTGCTCTGCCTCTCTGCGGTTGCGCCGACGTGATTGAAGCATTGGGGGTTCATCTCGATCTGACCCCCAGTCAACTCGGAAGATGTTTTAATACCTTGGGCATCTGCTTTCTCCACGACCATCTGGTCCACAATGGGTTGGATCATCTCATTGCCCTTCGGAAAAAAATCGGCATCCGAACACTTTTTAATCTTTTAGATCCTCTCATCAACCCGGGAGGAGCAACCGTTCAGGTATTGGGCGTCTATGATCCGGACCTGACGGAGACGATGGCCACTGTTTTGATGAATCTCGGGATCAAGAAGGGTCTTGTGATTCATGGAAGGGATACGCTAGACGAGGTCAGCATTACCGGAGAGACGAAAGTCACTGAATTGAAAGAAGGGAAGATGGAGAGCTACACCATCGAACCGGAGGATTTCGGAATGAAACGGAGAAAGGTCGAAGAGATTAAGGGCGGGACAAAAGAGGAGAATGCAGAAATCATTCTTGAAATTCTAAAAGGCATTGGAGGAGCGAAGCGCGAGGTTGTTGCCCTGAATGCGGCATCGGCCTTTGTGATTGCCGGAAGGGTGAAGGATTTTAAGGAAGGGATTGAGCTGGCCAAACAATCGATTGATTCAGGGAAAACCCTTGATATTCTGAACAGGTTGGTTCAGTTTACAAATTCTGAACACCGATTCATAAGAGGTGAATTGACGGCGATGGGATAAAAACTCTCCCTTTTTTATTGACAGTTCTTAAAAAACGGTTTATTGAATCGGCAGTGGAAAGGGGGAGACTATGGAAAAGAGCGATGTTGTTGTGGTGAGTGCGGTGAGAACGCCCTTTGGGAAATTCGGGGGGACCCTCAAGGACATACCTTCCATTGATCTCGGAGCGATGGTTATCCGGGAAGTCCTCGAGAGAGCCAAAGTTAAAGGAGAAGAGGTTGAAGAGACCTATTACGGAGTTGCTGTCCCGGGTGAAGTGGGGCTCGAAACCGATGTTCCTGCCAGGCAGGCCGCGCTCAAGGCAGGATTGCCGGGGGAATCTGTATCGATCACTTTAGACCGCGCCTGCTGTTCCTCGATGGCGGCTGTTCGGTTGGGATTCAGGGCGATTAAAGCCGGAGAGATAGAGATTGCTTTAGGTGTAGGGGCTGAAAATATGAGCCGTGCGCCTCTTATTGTTCCTCCATATGTGCGCTGGGGAAGCCGGCTGGGCAGCATTGAGCTGTGGGATGGTCTCTTTGGGCTGGGATACAAGGGATTCAACCCTGTCTCCGTCGATACCGGAGAGGTTGCCCTTGAGTATGGAATCAGCCGTGAGGATCAGGACCGCTGGGCCTACGGATCTCAGATGAAGTATGCAAAGGCTTTTAAAGAGGGGAAGTTTGTATTAGGCGAGGAGTTGATGCGGGTTGAGATTCCGCAGGGGAAAAGGCCTCCGATCATTTTAGAACAAGACGAATTCCCAAAGCCGGACACCACCCTTGAGAAACTCTCGAAACTCCCTCTCGTCTATGGGAGCCCAACTGTCACTGCTGGAAATGCTCCAGGACTTGATACGGGTGCTTCAGCCGTTTTGATCATGAGCGAGAAAAAGGCCAGAGAGAAGGGCCTCAAGCCTTTGGCCAGGATTGTCTCCATGATAGCGACTGCCACCACTCCGAGGTTGATTGCGGCCATTCCGGGTTTTACCATCCAGCGGGTTCTGGAAAAAGCTGGCCTTGGAATTGATCAGATCGATCTGATCGAAGTGAACGAAGCCTTTGCGGCCATGCCGTTGGTCAGCGCAAAGATTTTATCCAACGGCGATCCTGAAAAGATGAAATCGATTTTAGAGAAGACAAATGTCAACGGCGGGGCCATCGCCATCGGCCATCCGGTCGGTGCAAGCGGAGCGAGAATCCTTCTGACGATGATCTATGAACTGAAAAGAAGAGGCGGAGGAATCGGGGTAGCCTCCATCTGCGGAGGATTAGCCCAGGGCGAAGGAGCTATTGTTCAAGTGGATGGCGAATAGGTTATGTATTGTTTGCGATTCCGGGCATATCTTTCTTAATGAATTTTGAAGGTGTGACCCCCAAGGCCCCTTCTATATCGACTGCCGATATTTTCTTCATCCTACAACACCGAATGATTCGCAATACCTGCGCGGGCAATCAGCAATGCCCAAAACCTGACGCAGCTAATCCGCGACAGGTTGATGCGGTTGTTGGGCATAAGTAATTTTTATCAATCTGATAAGTAGTATTCTACAGTTGAGACAACCCTTACCTTCTTTATATGGGGGGTACTGCTATCTCGATCTTCAATAGAAAATTGACCTTGCGAAGCGCTTTTGATCTTTCCAAGCCTACTCTTTGAATCTTGAGCAAACTTTTCTGCCACTGCTCGGGCATTTTTAGTTGCTTCTTCAATCATTACTGGCTTAAGGTCATTCAGCTTTGTAAAAATAAAGACTGTTTTGGACTGATAATCCTCCCCAGAGATTGCAATACCTTGTTTTCCCAGATCCACAAGTGTTTCCATCGTTTTTCTTACTAAATCGACATTTTCACTGTAGACAGTAATCGTAGATCTGCCCGAATAACGGAATTTGGCCTTATCAGAACCTTCTTGTTCAGACTGCCGATCCAGTATTGCTGGAGCAGAAATGGAAATGTCTTTATCCTGAAATCCGTGCTTCTTGAGGAATTCTACGATGATCGAGTTTTTTTGCTGAAGGGTAGAAAAAAGCTTATTTAGATCATTACCGGCCTCACTGAATTTAATCGGCCAGATTGCAGTATTGGCGGGGACTTCATGCTCGGATAATCCCTTCACCGTAATTGTTCTTTCTAAAGCCCTTAGCTTTACAATGCCGCCGGCTGTAAAATAGCCGAGCAATACCAGGCCAATACACAAAAGTATCCCCATAACAAAGGCTGCGGCGAGATTTTTGTTATTCATATGACCTCCGTTTTAATTTGCTCTATCTGCCCAACGATAGGGGTGAGGCGGCGGGCACTCACACATAAAATAAAGCAGGGCTATTTACGCTCGCCTCCACCCCCCTTGTTAGGCCACTGCCTTTATTTCTGCTGGTAGTTTCCGGAGGCTTAACTCTTTGAGCTGGACTTTTGTGCTGGCATTGTCGATATCAATACCAACCAGATTACCCTCAGCATCATAGTCAAGCACAACACCTTCGGAAATTTCTCGACTTTCCACGCTGGATTTTTCAGAAAGATCAATATACAGAGAATCGGTCTCCGGATAATAGTTTAGTTTCATGGTCTAAACCTCCTATCGAGAAAGGCATTGTGAATAGTCTTCTTATCACTCAAAGTTATAACTCGCAGTATCCGGCTTTCCAGTTCAGGGATTACACCCCAGAACCGGAAGCGGTTATGTTCTTGAGGCTCCACCTTAATGGGCCTTTCTATCACGCTAACACACCACTCTTTTTTCAGATAGGGCCGTTTCCTCAGAACTTCCTTCTCGAAATACTCGGTGTACTTATATTCAGCCATATCCACTTTCTTGTATTATATCTTATCCTGGGCATTAATTGAATATATTTCGGGCATAACGGCAGAAATAAGGCGCGAGGGCAACCAGCCCTTGAAAAAAACCGCGAAGGCTTATTCCCCGTCGCCTTGATTGACTTGTTGGGCGCCGTAACTTCACGGCTTCCTTGCTCTTTTAACCGCTCTTTTAAAGAGTCGCTGAGCATGATAATCAAGATCGTACACGACATTAAGAAGATCTTCGATAACGTTCAAAGCCAGCCGAAGGTCAGCTTTGGAAGGCTTTGATAGACGATGCAATGCGTTGTTACCCAGAAACCTGAAGCTATGGAGATTTGAGGGACGTAGATGGGGACGTTGGTTCAAATGCAACTTGTTCCTTTACTAACTGTCAGTCACTCCTCTGGACAATACTGTTAACTCCGGGCCTCCCAACCCCAACTCCCTGCTATGGCATCAGTTATCTTGGTATTTAAGCATATCCTACTCCTCCCATTCGTCAATGTCAACTTCTGTTTGAATCGGTATCTGCTTGGCGAGCAGCGGTTTCAATTTCTTCTTTTGGTAAGAGGAACCAATAAACTGAATAAGTTTCTGGGTTTTGTACGGATTTCCCTCTTTATTTTGAGAGATATTCCATTGCTTTTTCATTGGTTTAACAAGGGAGCGCCAATAAACATACTGGTATTAGCGCATTTTTATATCTACTGCAAATTGTTTAAGACCAATGGGCTTATCGTATCTAACGGTTATTAAAAAATGACTTGACAAGAAATAGGAGGTATGGTAGAAAACTAAAAATTGAATTTGGTTTTTTGTTATCATGGAATCAGAGAGAAGAGCTCAAATTCTAAGTCTTGCCAAAAAGAGGTTTGAACGGTTTGGCTTCAGCAAAACGACCGTTGACGAAATCGCCAAAGATGCCGGCATTTCGAAGCGAACCCTCTACCAGGAGTTTGAGAATAAAGAGAAGATCCTCGAAGAACTCCTGATGTTTGAAGCTTTATCCGTTAGGAAAGCCATCTTGAACCAGATCGGTAAAGTCACCGAACCCACAGAGAAACTCCAAGCCTATATTCGATTGTCCAACAAGTATCTCGAACAAAATCCGTTCATCGTCAATATCCTGAATGATGAATCAGGCTTCTATTCGCCTTTTCTCAAGGAGAAGCCTCACATCATTGAGACAGGGATCGAGGAGATTTTCACTTCTATTCTCAAAGAGGGTATGGAGAAGGGCGTCTTCCGAAAGATGGACGAGAAGGTCGTGGGGCACTGCCTTTTCTTATTATTTAAAGGTTTCACTTATGGCAGGCAGAATAGTCACAACCCCTCCGGGCAAAACCAGACGAATGAATTTGGCAATTTTATTATGAGCGGCGTTGGCGCTAAATAAGACGATCCATGATTCGATATTCGATAAAATATGAACCAAATGGTCCGGTCAGCTCCATTCACATGACCAGCCGGATTCTCGGAATTCCTGTTTTTAAGGTTCATGCCTTTTATGTCGATGGGCTTCTCATTGACACGGGGTTTACCCGCTGCCGGAAGGGGTTTCTGAAAGTGTGTGATGAGCTTCCAGAGATTGATGCCGTGGTCAATACGCATCACCATGAGGATCATACGGGCAACAATTTCTGGATCACTGAAAAGTATGGCATCCTTCCTTTGGCCCATTCCAGAACAACTTCCTATATGAGGTCTCCCTCCAGATGGATCAGGCTTTATCGGCGCTTCGTCTGGGGGACGCCCCCTCCATCTAAAATGGCTGAGGTGGATTTGGAGGTCCGGACAAAACATCATAGATTTTTAGTCCTATCTACCCCCGGGCACTCGGATGACCATATCTGCCTCTATGAGCCTAACGAAAACTGGTTGTTTTCGGGGGATCTGTTTCTCGACGAAGAGGTGAGATACACGAGAGAGGACGAAGATGTCTATGCGCTTCTCGATTCCTTAAAAAGAATTGCTAGTCTCCAACCTATAAAGATGTTCTGTTCTTTCAGCGGCGCTATCGAGAAGCCCGCAGAAGCGCTTCAGAAAAAGATCGATTTTTTGGAAGGCCTCCGGGATAAGGTGGAGAATGGGTTAAGGGAGGGACTGTCCTCCCAAGAGATTCAGAAGAGACTCCTCGGACCCGGAGACCGGTTCCGTTTCATCAGCGGAGGTCAAATCTCCAAGAAAAACACCATTCAGGCATTTCTCAGAAATAAGGGGGGCGTTATACGGTAACGGTAAGGATGCCCGTGTCGTTAAATTGAAATTGACGTTTGTCGTTGTAGAGGCTCGTATCGAAGCTCGTATGTGGATGCTGGATACTCGACCTTCAAGTTTCGAGCTTCCCGTGGTCGGGTCTAATCGACCTGCTTCGATACCAGCATCGTCACCTTAACCTTTTAACCAAAGTTTTTTATTTTTAACTTACTTCATAAAAAGGGGTGGAACGATGAATCAGAGAATCAGAAAAGCAGCAGTTTTAGGGGCGGGTGTGATGGGAAGCGCGATCGCAGCCCATCTGGCCAATGTGGGGATTCCTTCCTTTCTTCTCGACATTGTCCCATCGGGACTGACAGAGGCGGAGAAGAAAAAAGGATTGACTCCCGAGAGTCTCGAATTCAGAAACCGATTTGCCATTCAGGGTAAGAAGAATATTCAGGAGGCACGCCCGGCCCCTCTCTACCTGAAAGAGGAGGCGGAGCTGATCACCGTGGGAAACTTCGAGGATCATCTCTCCTGGGTCTCGGAGGCCGATTGGGTGGTTGAGGTGGTACTGGAGAACTTAAATGTGAAGAGGGAATTATTCAAACGGATGATTCCCTACTTAAGAGAAGGGACCGTGGTCAGCTCGAATACTTCGGGCATCTCCATCCAGAAGATGTGTGAAGGTTTTCCAAGCCACTTTGAAGAGGGATTTTTAGGGACGCACTTCTTCAATCCGCCGAGGTATATGAAGCTCCTCGAGATCATCCCGGCAAAATCCACTTCGAAAAAGGTGGTTGAAAGAATGGTGGATGTCGGGGAGAGGATTTTGGGGAAAGGGATCGTCTTTGCCAAGGATACGCCCAATTTCATCGGAAACCGGATTGGAGCATTTGCGGGCGCCGTTACGATGAGGACGGCAGTCGAGGATGGCTATCTGATTGAAGAGATCGATCAGATCACCGGGCCTGCCATAGGAAGAACAAAGTTGGCTACGTTCAAACTTGCTGACCTGGTTGGACTCGATGTCATGTCCCATGTTTCTAAAAATCTTTATGAGAGCCTTCCCGAAGGCAAGGAAAAAGAATATTTCAAGCCCTCTCCTTTTATCGAACAGATGATCAAAAACCAGTGGCTGGGCCAGAAGACCAAGCAGGGCTTTTATAAAAGGGTGAAAGGGGAAGGGAAGGACGAAACCCTGGTCCTGGATTATGAAAAAGTTGAATACCGGCCTCAAAAGAAGGCAACTTTTGCTTCTGTGGAGGCCAGCAAAAATATTGAGGATGTTCGAGAACGGATTAAAACCATGGTCACGAGCCCTGATCGGGGAGGCCAGCTTGCCTGGAAGATCTTGAAAAGGACCTTCCTCTACGCAGCAGAGAGGATTCCCGAAATATCTGATGACATCGTCAATATCGATCGGGCGATGAAATGGGGATATAACTGGGAACTGGGGCCGTTCGAACAATGGGATGCCATCGGCTTGAAGTCGTCGGTCAAAAGGATGGAAAAGGAGGGAGAGGTCATTCCCCCGCTCGTAGAGAAACTCCTCAGCAAGGGGTATTCCTCTTTTTATGAAAGAAAAGAGGGCCATGTCTCCTTCTTTGACCTTGGAGCCGTTCAATACCAGGATATTGAAGAAAAACCGGAGATTATTCTTTTACCCAGCCTGAAGGAAAGGAAAAAGACTGTACTTTCGAACCCTGGAGCAAGTCTCATCGATCTGGGAGACGGGGTTGCCTGCCTTGAATTCCATTCGAAGATGAACTCCATCGGAGCGGATACGGTTCAGATGATCAGAGACTCGCTGAAAGAGGTGGAGGAAAAATTCGATGGCCTGGTCATCGGAAACCAGAGCGAGAATTTCTCCGTCGGGGCGAACCTGATGCTCATGCTCTTTGAGATTCAGGATGAGAACTGGGATGACATCGATATGATGGTGAAGGCTTTTCAGGATGTTTTGATGGCCGTCAAATATTTTGAAAAACCCGTGGTGGCTGCCCCCTTCGGGATGACGCTTGCAGGAGGATGTGAAATCGCCCTGGCCTGTTCGAAAATGCAGGCCGCTGCAGAGACTTACATGGGGTTGGTTGAAGTCGGCGTGGGGCTGATCCCCGCAGGAGGCGGCACCAAAGAGATGTTGCTCCGGTGCACCGAAGGCATTCCACCAGGAGTGGATGCGGACTTTTTACCGTTCGTCCGGAAGGCATTCGAAACGGTGGCCATGGCCAAGGTCTCCACCAGCGTGAAGGAGGCTCAGAAATTGGGATATATGAGACCCACCGATCGGATTTCGATTAACCGGGATCATCTCCTCCATGACGCCAAGCGAACCGTGCTCGAGCTTGTTCGTGATGGCTATCGTCCCCCCCGGCCCCAAAAGAATATCAAGGTCCTGGGGGAGAGGGGCCATGCACTTTTGAAGATGGGTCTTTTCTACATGAGGGAGGGCGGTTATATCAGCGCGTATGATGAACATGTGGCCAGAAAGGTGGCCCAAATCATGACCGGGGGGAACTTGCCGGATGGGACCGAAGTGACCGAACAATATCTCCTGGACCTCGAACGAGAAGCCTTCGTCAGTCTGTGCGGCGAGGTGAAAACCCAGGAACGCATGGAATATATGCTGAAGAAAGGAAAACCACTTAGAAATTAAAAATATCGAAGCACGAAATCCGAATTTCGAAACAATTTCAAATGACCAAATTTACAATGTTCGAAACAAAAAAAAGTTTAAGAAATTTGAAAATTGGAAGATTTGAGTTTGTTTCGGATTTCGATATTCGAATTTCGGATTTGTCAGAGGGGAGGTTTTTATGAAAGAAGCGGTTGTGGTATCGGCGGTGAGGACGGCAGTGGGCAAAGCCCCGAGGGGTATACTTAAAGATACACGGCCTGACGACATTGCGGCGATTGTCATCAAGGAAGCTCTTGCAAGGGCTCCCGGCCTCAAGGTGGAAGACATAGACGATTTCGTCCTGGGGTGTTCCTTTCCGGAATCGGATCAGGGGTTGAACCTTGCCAGGGTCGTGAGCATGAGAGCAGGATTTCCTCATACGTTGCCGGGGCAGACCGTGAATCGGTTCTGTTCATCAGGGCTCCAGGCCATTGCAACGGCGGCTTATGAGATTATGGTCGGGGCGGCGGATGTGATGATCGCCGGAGGCGTGGAGTTTATGAGCCAGGTCCCCATTATGGGACTGACTCCTTCTCCCAACCCCTATCTGGTGGATCATAACCCCCAGGTTTACACCTCCATGGGGCTGACGGCAGAAAATGTGGCTGCGAAGTTCGGTATTTCAAGGGAGGACCAGGACCGTTTTGCCATTTCCAGCCACCAGAAGGCGGCCAAGGCAATTAAAGAAGGCAAGTTCAAGGAAGAGATCATTCCTATTCCAGCCAAGGTGAAGAAGACTAAGGAGGACGGAACGGTTGAAGTGAAGGAGGTCATTTTTGATACGGATGAAGGAGTGCGCTACGACGCCTCTCTGGAGGGGATGGCCTCGCTCAAACCTGCTTTTAAAGCACGGGGCACGGTGACTGCAGGTAACTCTTCTCAGACAAGTGATGGATCAGCCGCAGTGATTCTCATGTCAAAAGAAAAGGCCGAAGCGCTGAAATTGAAACCGATGGCCATCTTCCGATCCTTTGCAGCTGCCGGAGTTCCCCCTGAACTCATGGGGATTGGTCCAGTCTTTGCCGTTCCCAAAGCCCTGAAAAAGGCGGGTCTCAACCTTAAAGATATCGGCCTGGTTGAACTGAATGAGGCCTTTGCTTCACAGGCTCTTTACGTGATCCGAGAGCTGGGGTTGAATTTGGATATCGTCAATGTCAACGGGGGAGCGATCGCCATGGGCCATCCATTGGGATGCACTGGGGCGAAGTTGACCACGACCTTGCTTTATGAGATGAAGCGAAGAAATGTCCGCTACGGTCTGGTGTCGATGTGCATCGGCGGAGGCATGGGAGCCGCCGGAATCTTCGAAAACATCAATGCAAAATGAAAAATATAAAATTAGCAATTAGCATTGGCTGTCTCAAGGACAGAGAAGGGTTTTAATGCTAATTTTGCCACGCCAAGGCGTGGCTAATTTTTCAATGTTAATTGATCTTTATTAGAGAGGAGGTTCTTATGGAAGAGTTCGTGAAGGGGGGAGCATTTTTACTGGAGTCGATTTCTCCACAGGAGATCTTTACACCGGAGGAATTCAATGAAGAACAGCGGTTGATTGCAAAGGCCGCAACGGAGTTCGTCGTTGGCGAACTTGAGCCTGTTAGCGAAGACATCGAGGCCCTAAAGGAAGGGCTTCTGCCAAGCCTTCTCAGGAAGGCCGGGGAACTGGGACTCCTTTCGGGGGACATTGCCGAGGAATATGACGGCCAGGCGCTGGACAAGGTCAGTGTCATCCTGATGATGGAGAAAATGTCTCAGGGCGGAGGTTCCTTCATGACGGCCTATGCCGTGCATACGGGCATCGGCTCTCTTCCGATTATCTTTTTCGGCAACAAAGATCAGAAGAGACGCTACCTTCCAAAGATAGCCACGGGAGAAAAGATCATGGCCTATGCCCTGACCGAACCTGAGGCAGGCTCCGACGCCCTGAATGCAAAGACCACGGCTGTGCTCAGCCAGGACGGGAAATATTATCTTCTCAACGGTCAGAAGCAGTTCATCTCCAATGCAGGGTTTGCCGACGTCTTCATCACTTACGCCAAGGTGGATGGAAATAAATTCACCTCGTTCATTGTCGAGCGAAAATTTGAAGGCGTCTCTCTCGATGAAGAAGAGAACAAGATGGGGGTGAAGGGTTCTTCCACCCGGAGTGTAATCTTCTCCGACGCCAAAGTGCCGGTGGAGAATGTATTGGGAGAAGTGGGAAAGGGCCATGTCGTCGCCTTCAATACGCTCAATATTGGCCGGTTTAAGCTGGGAGGGGGAGCCTTAGGAGGGTCTAAGGTTGCCCTTCAGGGTGCAGTCGTCTATGCAAAGCAGAGAGTCCAGTTCGGGAAACCCATAGCTGATTTCGGTCTGATCAAACACAAAATTGCCGAGATGGCCATAAAGACATTTGCCCTGGAGAGTATGGTTTACAGGACGGCGGCCCTGGTGGACCGGATGTTACAGAAGATCGATTACAATGCCGAAGATGTCGGGATGCAAATGGCCAATGGCATCGAGGAATATGCCATTGAAGACTCGATCAACAAAGTCTATTCCTCGGAGGTGTTAGACTACATCGTGGATGAGGCGGTCCAGATCCACGGAGGGTATGGATATATTCATGATTATCCGATCGAGCGGGGCTACAGGGACTCCCGAATCAATCGCATCTGGGAAGGGACGAATGAGATCAACCGCCTTCTCATCGTCGATATGCTGACGAAAAGGGCGATGAAGGGCCGTCTTCCCGTACTGGTGGCAGCCCAGAAGGTGGCCAACGAACTTCTCACCCTCCGACCCAAAGTGGAGACGGATGATGGAAAGCTCACGTTGCAGAAGGAGATGGTGGAGATCTCAAAGAAAATCGCCCTTCTGGTAGCAGGGGCAGCCGTCCAGAAGTATATGGCGAAGCTGGCGGATGAGCAGGAGATTCTGGCGCTGATCAGTGATATCATCATCGAGGTCTTTGCCATGGAGAGCGCATTGCTCAGGGCGTTAAAATCAATGGAAAGGACCGGTGACGAAAAAGCCGAGATCCAGAAGGCCATCGTGAGGGTCTATACCAATGACGGTTTTAACAGAGTGGAGGGGTTTGCCAAGCAGGCTCTTTCAGCCATCGCAGAAGGGGATACACTCAGAACGCTGTTATCCGGCCTCAAGAAGCTGAGCCGGTTCACTCCTGTCAATACGGTTGCTCTGAGACGGGAAATCGCAAATTATACGATTAAAATGGGAAGGTATCCTTTTTAATAAATTCCAATAACCAATAACCAAGCACCAAATAATAACCAATATTCCAATGACCAAAATTTCCCCCTCACCCTCCCCCTCTCCCCCTTTTCAAAAATGGGGTTTTTTCATATTACGACACAGTCTCTTGGGGGAGAGGGTAGGGGTGAGGGGTGATTTGAGAGTTTGGTTATTATTTGGTTATTGGGATTTGGTTATTGGTGTTTTGGTTGGTCAGAACACCTCATTTTTTCGATTAGGAAGAAAACCTAAAAGAGGACTGGACTAATCCTTGAAGCGGATGGCGCGTTTGAGGATCTTGCCCGTATGACTCTTGGGTAGCTCTCCCACCACTCGGATTCTTCTTGGATACTTATAGGGCGCTACCCGCTCCTTGACAAACTGACCCAACTCCTCCGGTGTAACGCAGGCCTCTTTGCGAAGCACGACGACTGCAGCCACTTCTTCTCCCAGATCAGGATGTGAAACTCCCAGCACTGCGGCCTCCACTACATCCGGATGGGTATAGAGTATCTCTTCAATCTCCCGCGGGTAGACATTATATCCTCCCCGGATGATCATCTCCTTCTTTCGATCCACAATATAGATGTATCCATCATCATCCCTGCGGGCCAGGTCGCCTGTATGTAACCATCCTCCCCGGAGCGTTTCAGCGGTTGGACCGGGCTGGTTGAGGTATCCTTTCATCACGCCGGGTCCCTGGATAATCAGCTCTCCTACTGCTCCCTCGGAGACATCTTCATCCTGATCATTCACAATGCGCGCCTTAAATCCGGGGATGGGAACGCCAATGGATCCGGGCCGGGTTGGCCGGCCAAAGGGGTTCTCCACACACACTGGCGAGCACTCGGTGAGCCCGTATCCCTCATAGATCGTGGTTTGGAACCGATTCTCAAATCGTCGGAGTACCTCCACGGGAAGGGAGGCGCCGCCTGAAACGCAGTATCTGAGGCCGGATCTCCTTGGCGGACGAATATCAGCCGACTCAGACAACCTGTTGAAAATAGTGGGCACAGCAATCAGGATCGAGTTCTCCTCCTCTTCGATGGCGGAAAACAGCTCCTCGACAACGAAATGGGACGAGAGCCGGATGGTCAAGCCGAGATAGATCGAGGCGTTTAACACGCTCGTCTGTCCATAGATATGAAAGAAAGGCAGGACGCCGAAAACCACGGCATTGGGATCGGTTGAACGCATGTTGACAACGGTCATGGCGTTATTTGCAAGATTGTGGTGAGTGAGCATGGCTCCTTTGGGACGACCGGTTGTGCCGCTCGTGTAAATGATGGCCCAGGTGTCATCATCCCGTCTCGGATGGGGTTGAACTGGCTCTGTATCAATGAAGAGGTCCTTCAGGGCGAGGAATCCCTGGTCCTGCGATACGTCCTGGGCAATGCGCAGATCCATTGTCGGAAGATGCTCCATGACCTGGCGGGGGTGTTCCAGATAGTCCTTGTGGCCGATGAAGGCCCGCGCGCCGGAATCCTTGAAAATGTGTTCGAGTTCTCCCACCCTATAGAGGAAGTTGACCGGAAGGACCACGGCCCCGGCTTTGGCCAACGCATAGTAAACGATGACCCACTCGATGGAGTTGGGCATCATCAAGACGCAGACATCTCCGGCGCGGAGTCCTGCACGGATGAGGCCGTGAGACAGACGATCCACCTGCCTGCTCAATTCCTCATAGGTGATGGTTCGATTAAGAAAACGAATGGCCGGATAATCGGAACGGCGCTGAGTGCTCTCAGTAAGAAGACTGGAGATGTTCATGTTTTTTTAGAAATAGAATAGGGAGCAGGTCTCAATATTTGACACGCGGCTCGTCCAAAGAAATATTTTCTCTATCCCCTTTATCCACAAATGTCTTGTACTTTCTATCAATTGATTTTCATATCACTCAAATCAACAAGAAGCGACTCTTTCGTAGCTTTTCAGGATTTAAGGAATTTCGAGATCTCCCAATTACAGGAGGGTATCCTTACAACTTTAAACCGATCATTCTTTTTAAAAGGATATCCTCGACATTCCTTCGTCCATCCAATACGGATAAGACATAGACCTTTCTCTCTGATATCCTATAGATGATTCGCCATGGTGGGACGACTAATTCGCGATACTGAGTAATCCCTTGATCTTGAAGCTCAGGGACAATCCGGCCTCTATCTGGAAAAGTATAAAGGCTGAATGTTTTTCGCTTTATCTTCTTAAAGGTTTCATAAGCATTTAAGGGGTTGTCTTCGGCGATGTATTCAATGATGTCTGTCAGATCCTTTTCTGAAGTGTCTGACCATCTGACGTGGTAGTATTTCTTCATCTCATTTTTGCCTTCAGGATATTCTCAATGCTTGCAAATACTTCCTCCTGAGGCTTTGATTTTCCGTTTTTAATATCTTTCTCGCCCTGAGAAATCAGTTTTAAGATACCAATAGCATTTCGCATGCCCTGGTAGCTTTCGGGATCCTGAAGTATGGCTTTGGGCTCTCCATTCTGAGTGATAACAACAGGTCGATGAGTTTGGTTCACTTGTTTCAGTAAATCAGCAGCTCTTGATTTAAGGTAAGTAATTGGCTTGATATCTTTCGAGATATTCATGTTTACCCTCCGGTCTGTATATGGTACCATATTCAGACCTATTGTCAAGTTTTGATCGTTGACCTTACAGCCCCAGGTAAGTTTTTCGTAACACTTCATCCTGAAGCAATTGGTCGCCGGTTCCTTCGGCGATGATTTTTCCGGAGGAGAGGACATAGTTGCGGGAGGTCATTTTGAAGACCGTGCTCACCTCCTGCTCAATGAGCAAGACGGTGATGCCTAACTCGTGGATCCCGCTGATCTTCTGAAACACCTCCGCCCGCAGAAGAGGGGCAAGGCCTGTCGAAGGCTCATCGATGCAGAGCAGTTTGGGTTTGGACATCAATGCCCTGCCAATAGCGAGCATCTGCTGTTCTCCGCCGGAGAGGGTTCCTGAGATCTGGTTCGGTCGATCCTGCAGCACGGGAAAGAGTTGATAGACCTTGTTCAGGTTATCGCGAACTTGGTCTCTGTCCTTCAACAGGTAAGACCCGGCCATGAGATTATCGAGCACGCTCATCTCCCGGAATGGCCTTCTTCTTTCCGGACAGAGGATGAGGCCCCGTTTCACAATTTCATGGGCCGGGACCTGATCGATTCGCTCTCCGTCAAAGGTAACCGTGCCCTCAAGTTTAATCTCACCGTGTGTTGAGCGCCGCGTAATCTCCCTTTCCCAGGCCACCAGTCCGGTGATGGCTCTTAAGAGGGTCGATTTGCCGGCTCCATTGGGGCCCACCAGGCTGACCAGTTCACCCGTATCGATACCCATGCTCAAATGATTAATGAGCATGGCCTTGTCATACCAGACCGATAAATTGGCGACTTCAAGCAACACGCCTAAATGCCTCCTTTGCCGAGGTAGGCTTCAATCACGAGGGGGTCTTTAATGATTTCATCGGGCGTCCCGCTTGCGATGAGGGTCCCGAAATTCAAGACGATGATATGATCCACAATCTTCATCAACCAATGGAGCTTATGTTCGACGATGATCATGGCCGGTCCCTCGCTGTGCAATCGACCGAAACGGCCGCCCTTGTGCAACCGCTTGATCGATTTGGCCATAAGATCGGTCTCTGCAGGACTCAGCCCGCCGAAAGGCTCATCGAGAAGGAGCAAATCCGGCTCTGTGGCCACGGCCCGAGCCACCTCCAGCCTTTTCAGATCACCCTGCGAGAGTGTGGAAGCCTTTTCCAGCGCCATATCTGAGATGCCTGCGAATTCCAGGGCGTCCATGGCCTTCGCCCCCAAACGCTTGACCCACTCCCCTCTTTTCATGGCGCGTGGAGAGAGGCAGGAGACCATGACGTTGGCAATGATCGGGAGGCGGCGGAAGGGTCTCATGTTCTGGAAGGTGCAGGCGATGCCCATATTGACGATATCCCAGGTCTTGCGGCCCACGATCTCCTTTCCCATGAAACGGACGCTTCCTCCATCGGGCTTCAGGATGCCGGTCATCAGCCGAAGCAGGGTGGTCTTGCCGGCGCCGTTTGGACCGATCAGCCCGAGGATATGATCTCTTTCCATGGAAAAGGTGACGTTATTGACCGCGCGAAGGCCGCCGAAGTTTTTTGTGAGATCTTTGATCTGAAGAAAGGGTTGGGTCATCTCAACTCTCTTCTCCTTCTTCTCTTAATTCCCTGCGCGAAACCTTTCCCACGTCCGTTTTGGGAAGCTCGCCGCGGAATTCGATGATCTTTGGAATTTTATAGTGTGCGAGGTTCTCTTTGCAAAAGGCGATGATCTCTTCTTCGGAGATTTTCCCCCTGGCTTCGCTTTCGAGGACCACATAGGCCTTGATGAATTGGCCTACTTTTGGGTCGGGCACTCCCACGACGCCAGCCGCCTTGATTTGAGGATGCTTGTAAAGGACCTCCTCAACGTGTCTGGCAAAGACCGAATATCCTTTGTACTTGATGAGATCCCGTTTGCGGTCAAAGAAATGGAAGTAACCTTCCTCATCCATGCTCACCAGATCCCCGGTCCTGAGCCACTTCTCTCCATCAATGTCGATCAATGCCTCGCGGGTTCCCTCTTCTCTTTTCCAATAGCCCTGCATGATGTTCGGCCCGCTGAGGATCAATTCTCCAACCTCGCCGGGCGGCACGAAATCCGTGCCTTCGTGCTCGACGATGGCTGCCTTCATTCCGGGCAGAGGCACTCCGAAGGAACCCTTCTTGGGTCTTTGAATCGGGCTGCCATGGCTGATGGCAGTCGTTTCTGTCATCCCATACCCCTCGAAGATCTTTGTCCCGGTTCTTCTCTCCCATGCTTCAATCGTCGATTCATGAAGCGTATCCGCGCCGCAGGCGATCAGCTTGAGTCGCTTCCAGTTCACCCGGTCTGTTTTTTCATATTCTTTGAGGTATTCAAACAGGGTGGGCACACCATAGAATGCGGATGCCCGGTATCTTTCCATGGCGGACAGGATATTTTCTATGTCGGGCGTGGTGAAGAGGACCATGGTAAATCCCTGACAGAGGCTTCCCAGCATGACGACCACCTGGCCATAGATGTGGAAGAAGGGCAGAAAGGCCATGACCAGTTCGTTGCCTTCTTCGAAGAAAGGCCAGAATGCCCTGACCTGCGCCTGTAAAGCCACCATATTGCCGTGCGTGAGGATAGCCGCCTTGGGAAGCCCTGTGGTGCCCCCTGTATAGGGAAGGGCGGCGATGTCCTTTGCCGGGTCGATGGATACTTGGGGAGGCTTGGGCGGGTACTTATTGATGAGGTCCTGGAATTGAAGGAGGCCGGCTTCCTTTATAAACTTAGGCGTTGGGACGTGCATATCCCCATAGACTTTTCCCAGGGCGCTTTTCCCCAGAATCTTTTTGAGTGTCGGGAGGTATTCTGCAATATTGGTCAGGATCACATTCTTGAGTCCAATGGCGGTCTTCTCCACATTATCATAAAGGATGTCCTGACAGACGAGGGTCATCGCATCACTGTCCTGAATCTGATGCTTTATCTCATGGCTGGTGTAAACAGGACTGATGGGAGTGACTTTTGCGTCGATTTTCAGAGATGCCAGGTAGGCGATGACATACTGCGGGCAATTCAGGAGGTAGAGGGCGACCGTATTGCCCTTTTTTACTCCTAAATCGGCAAGGGCCGTGGCAAACCGGTCAACCAGTTCTTTGAGTTTCGCATAGCTCATCTTTTTGCCATAAAAGATCAATGCAGTTTTGTCTGCGAATTTTTCGGCCATCTGGTCAAAGAGGTCGGGGACGGATAGGGCGGGTATATCAACAACATCAACGACCCCCTCGGGATAATGTTTGAGCCAGGGTTTTGCAGCATAGGCTTCTTTTGGGTTCATATTATTTCATCCTCTTTTTAATGTGTCCTGGTTACTTATGACCGTTCGCCCTGAGGTTCTCGAAGGGTGAACGACAAATCCGTTCGTACTTCGACAAGCCTGTCCTGAGCACACCGTTCTCCCTTCGACAGGCTCAGGGTGAACGGTGTGTCGAAGGGCTCAGTAGGAACGGCTTTGGTAATTCCATGAAACCTCTCCTTATTCACTCTAACCACGAAAGAGTTATTCCTAATCCAACTGCGCCGTACAGATTCGACACGTATGACGCATGGCGACATTTCTAATTTTACATCGGGGACACTCCTTTTCTGTTTTATCCCTCAGCCAGCGAAAGAGGCCATCAGGCATATAGAGAAGAATGAGCAGGACGACACACGCGAACATCAGTATTCTGTAATCCTGCCAGAAGCGCAGAACCTCCATCAACGGGAAAAGAACAAATACCGCGCCCACCGGGCCATAGATGGTCGCAACTCCGCCGAAAATGGCCCAGATGACCACCTGGAAGGACATGGACACTTCGAGTGTTGAAGGGCCTGCTATCCTCATAAAATGCGCATAGAGCCCCCCGGAAATTCCGGCAAAAAAACCGCTGAGTGAGAAGGCCAATAGTTTGTATCGTGTGGTGTTAATGCCGGAGGCCCGAACAGCCAGTTCATCCTCCCGGATGGCGTGAAAGATAATGCCGGTATTGGAGTCGGTAATCTTCCACATGATGGTGCACAGACCGAGCATGACCACGACAGCAATGTAGTAATTCGCAACGCGAGACCGGGCTAACCGGGCGATCCCGGAAATTCCAAGTTCTCCGCCCGTGAGATCAGGAAAGGCAAAGACGATGCCCATCAGGATGATGGGGAAGGCAAGGGTGGTCAGGGCCAGATACGTGCCTCTGAGCCTGAGGCAGGGTATCCCAATGACCAGGCCTGCGAGAACCGCACCCAATGCACCGAGGGGAATGGTGGACCATGGAGGAATCCCCGCATATTTATTGAGCATAGCCGCGCCATAGGCCCCGACTCCAAAGAAGAGGGCATGTCCGAAGTTCATTTGGCCGGTAAAACCGGAGAGCAGATCCCAGCTCGCTGCCAATATGGCAAAGATGCTGGTGAGAGTGAGGATGCGAAGGAGGTAGGGATCTTCGGTAAATAGAGGCAAGAGGAGCAGAAAGAGGAAAAAGAGCGCCACGACGACACGGGATGGAAGAACAAGCACTTCGTTTTTAATTACGCTAAGCAGTTTTCTCAGATAGTAGAGAATGATGCCCATAACTACCTTTCTTCTTCAAAAGAGACGCCGAAGAGACCTTCGGGCCGTATGAGCAATACAAGGATCATGATGGAAAGGGCCACCGAACCCTTCAGAAAAGCGCCCATGGGAGCGAGAAAGACGACCAGCGCTTCAGCAAAGCCCAGGATGTATGCCCCCAGGAAACTTCCCTTGAGGCTGCCCAGCCCGCCCAGCACCACCACAGCCATCATCATGACCAGAGGGTGCATCCACATGTGCGGTTCAAGTACGGTCAAAGGGACGACGATAGCGCCTGTCAAAGCGGCTAACCCAACGGAGAGCCCCATGGTCGCCATAGCCACGCGGGCCTCGTTGATCCCCATAAGGTTAGCCACTTCCCTGTCCTGAGCAGTGGATCGTACGGCAAGACCCAGCTTGGTTCTCATCAAAAGGGCCCAAAGTCCTGCCAGAATCAGCAAGGCCGCACCAAAAGTCAAAAGCTGTTGATAAAAAACCTTCACACCGAGAATGACATGATACCCCTTGATCAGCTTGGGGACGCTTAAATAGGAGCCCGTGAAGATGATGCCCATGACTTCCTGAAAGGCCATAGCGAGCGCGATGGTTGCTATCAGCACGGCGCCATGATGCTCCCGGATGGGGTTGATGAAAAGCTTGTAGGAGATGATGCCCAACAAGGTGACCAGGACAATGGCTGCAACCATGCCCCACAGGGGATGGAAGCCCATCCTTTGGGTCACGACATAGATACAGTAAGCCGCCACCATGTAGAAAGCGGTGTGGGCGATATTCACGATGCGGGCTACGCCAAAGATGAGCGAAAACCCAATGGCAAGAAGGGCGAATACACTCCCGCTAATAAGACCGCTTATGATGATGTCAATAAGGAGATTCATAAGACCTCATGATATAGAATTGTAGAAATCTCCCCTCGCCCCTCTTTGCTAAAGAGGGGAATGATTCCTCCCTTTGGCCCGCTGCGCCAGTGCTTGCGCGGCGAGCAAAGGGAGGTTAGGAGGGATTTTATTAACCAATTTCCACAACTGTTACTTCTTATACTTCTCGATCATCCACGGAGGAATCTTGTAGGGAACCATCCCTTTATAGGTGACCTCAGGCGCTTCTGGGGCCGGTTTCCACTTGTTGGGCCAGAAACCCTTTAGCTCACCATCCTGCCATTGAACTCCCAAGGCTGTCAGAAAACCCGGGCCCCATCTGAGCTCATGTAGATGTCGTCCTTCGGCATCCTTCAGGTATGCGACCGTACCGGAACAGCTCTTGTGCACACGGGTCTCCATGACGGGTATCAGCTTTTCAGGATCGAGGGTTCCGAGCTGCTCAATAACCGGAGCAAGCGAGTTGACAATAACGGAGTAAGTATCCGCGGTATAGGTCGGCGTCTCATTGAATCTCTTTACATAGGTGTCAACAAAAGCTTTAGTGAGTTCGTTGGACTCAACCCCGCGGGCATAGGTATTCATGGTTGCAACGTAGTTCCCCATTCCTCGGGTGGCCTGCCAGAAGCCATCCTTCTGGGCCTCCACATTGATGCCGACCTGAACAGCCGGGATCTTAAGTTCGCCTGCCTGCCTGGCAAAAGGAATTCCTACCGAAGAGGAAAAGATCGTGAAAATAAGATGAGCATCCGATCGCTGAATGGCAGAAAGTTCCGCTGTGACATCCGTGGCCACAGGAGAAGGTCTCCAGATGCCCGCAATCTCCATGCCCATGGCAGGAATGGCGGTCTCACCCCCTTTAATCAAGGGTTCGGTCCATTCGGCCTTTTCCGCTGCAATCGCCACTTTCACTTTGGGTATGTTTAAGGATCCTTTCAAGATGGCTCCAACAGTGGCCAGATGGACAAAACTCGTTCTGCCAAGAAATGTGGAATTGAAGGGCGAGCCACGGAACCAGTATTTGTAGGTTTTGTAGTCCCTGGCCACCCGGTTACAGAGCTCGTCATGGGCAGCCCCAACGCCGATGAAGATCTTCTTATTCTCCATGGCAATGTCCTGCATGGGCAGGACTGCCTCGGTCCGGAAACCTCCAACGATGAAATGAACTTTGTCCTTTGTGACGAGCCGCTCCATAGCAGTGGTGGCGTCCGTCACATTGAGGAATTCATTGGAATCCGCCTGAACAAGTTCGATTTTCATCTTTTTAGCGCCGACCTGAATGCCTCCTTTGGCGTTAATCTCCTCGGCGGCCATGGTCGCTCCATTCCAATGGCCCTGGCCCTGTACAAATTTCATCGGGCCAATGACGCCGATCTTGATCGTATCCTGTCCGGAGACGACCGTAAAAGATGACACCGCGAATAAGAAAGCCATTGCCAAGATTAAAATTCCTTTTCCCCATCTTTCCATTTTGAAGTCCTCCTTTCTTGAGATTTTCTAAAAATCTCTGATTACTCAGATTAGAAACTGATTACACGGATACGAAATGTATTGAGAAACAGTATAATGCTTCCAACGCTTATTTACACAAGGTCCGAAGTCGTCATTCCCGCCCCATTCTTCAACGGGGTAAACTCCAGCGGGAATCCAGTTCGGAAATACTGGATTCCGGGTCAAGCCCGGAATGACAATCATAGTAAAAGGACTTTCGACGCAGTACATGAAAAAATCTATGTAATCCTCTTTTTAAATCGGTGTAATCAGGAGAGCATAGCTCTCCCATAGAACGTGCGTCCACCTTCAGCCATTTCCTTGAGCAGGGAAGCGGGCTTGAAGCGGACCCCATATACCTGCTCCAGTTTCAAAAGATGTTCATAAACATTGCGTATGGACCAGGCATCCGCGTAACGGAGGATGCCGCCTCGATACGGAGGAAATCCAAGTCCATAGATTACGGCCAGATCCATATCCTGGGGTCTATCGCATATCCCTTCCTCGATCATGAGCACCGCCTCGTTGATGGCCCGGGCAAGCATCCGATCGATGACCTCTCTGGAAGAAAACTTTTTAGGTTTTATCCCGTTTTCTTTCAGATATTTTTTAATCACCTCCTCCACTTTTGGGTTGGGGACGGGTTTCTCGCCGCTGTAATCATACCAGCCCGCTCCGGTTTTGCGACCGTAACATCCGGTCCGGTAAACGAGTTCGTAGATAGGTGAAATACCCCAGCGCTCTCCAAGCGATCTCTCAAAATTTTTGATAACGTGATAGTTGATGTCGAGGCCGGTGAGGTCACCGAGGGTTGCCGGCCCCATGGGCAATCCAAAATCGAGGACGGCTTCCTCAATCAGAGCCGGGTCAACTCCCTCGCCCACCATGAACGTCGATTCTCCCAGGAGGGCTCCGAGCTGTCTCGATACATAGAAGCCAGGGCCATCGTTTACCACGATAGGGACCTTGCGGATCGCCCGTCCAAAAGCCACGCTCGTTGCTAATGTTTGATCCGAAGTCTTTTTCCCGCAGATGATCTCGAGCAGTTGCATCCGCTCCGCAGGATTAAAAAAGTGGAGCCCGATCATTCGGCCCGGGTCTTGCAGTACCGAAGCCATCTCCGTAATTGGAAGGGCGGAGGTATTCGTGCCGAAGATCACCTCCGGCCGGCAAATCCCTTCTAATTGTTTCCAGATTCCCTGTTTGATCTTCATGTCCTCCAGGACGGCCTCGATGATTAAGTCGACACGGCCAAGGTCCTCAAGAGAGGTGGTAGTAATCAACCGTTCGTTGATCATACGATCCAGTTGTTCCTGTGTCATTTTTCCTTTTTTAATGGGGAAGTCGTATGTCTTCCGGATGGCAGCTACACCCTTCTGGATGGCTTCATCATTGATGTCCCAGAGGATCGTATGGAATCGGTTGCTAAGAAGGAGGTTACAAATACCGGAGCCCATTGCCCCTCCGCCAAGCATGGCCACGGTCTTGATCTTTTGAGGCTCGATGCCTTTGATTCTGGGAAGCCTTCCCGCAGCCCTCGTGTTGAGGAAGATTCCAATCAGGTTTTTGGCCACATCCGAAACAGCGCAATCGCTGAAGAGTTCAGCTTCGATCTTCAGGCCGGCGTCAAAATCGTCGGAAAGCCCTCGTTCCATCGCCTCGATGGCTTTGAAGGGCGCAATATAACCTTTGCCTTTCTTCTCTGCCTCTCCCCGGGCATACGAGATGACCATCTTTTTTGTGACGAAGTTCGGAAGTTTATCTTTGCGCAAGCGGGTCATCCGATCCTTATGAATCAATTTGCCGGATATGAAGCGCTGTGCCGCCTCAAGGGCTTTCTCCAGAAGGGATTCCGGGGGCGCCACCTCATCGATACATCCCTTCTGCAATCCTTCCTCTGCCGAGATAGGCTGGCCTGCAACGATCATCTTCAAAGCATCTGGAAGCCCCACAAGCCGGGGAAGCCTCTGCGTTCCTCCTGCTCCCGGGATTAATCCAATCTGAACCTCGGGCTGGCCCACCTGAATTCCCTGTGCCGCAATCCGGTAGTGGCAGGCCATGGCGATTTCGAGTCCGCCACCGAGACAGTTTCCATTGATGGCGGCGATCACAGGTTTAGGCCCAAGCTCAAAGGAATTGAGAAATCGATTATTCTCCATGACGAAGGGGAGAATGGCTTGTTTTTCTTTAAACTGCTGAATCTCCGTGATGTCTGCTCCTGCAATGAAGTTCTTCTCTGTCCCGGTGAGGATAATGGCTTTGACTTCGTTCTCTTTAAAAGCCTCAGTCAGAGCCTCTCGCATTTCATCCACAAAGGGCTTGGAGAGCTGGTTAACGGGCGGATTATTTAACTTTAGAATAACCACCCCTTGATTCAGTTCAACTTTTATTGTCCGGTAGTCTGATTTCATGAGTTCCCCCATTTAAGGTAGTGTCTCTAACACTTCTTTACATACCCCGTTCACCCTGAGCTTGTCGAAGGGTGAACTATATCGAGGGGTTCCGTTCATGGTTTGATATGGCCTATCCTGGGCAAACCGTTCATCCCTTCGAGAGCCTCAGGGCGAACGGGGAGTCGAAGGGATCACCACGGACGGATTGTAAAGTGATTATTGAGACATTACGTTAAAATTTATATTTCTCTTTCGATGATCGTAGCTACCCCCTGCCCACCGCCGACACAGGCATTGGCAAGGCCATAGCGTCCATTTCTGACTTTCAAGATCCGGGCGAGCGTGCCCACGAGGCGGGTTCCGGTAGCTCCAAGAGCATGCCCGATGGCTGTGCCCCCTCCCATTACGTTGACCCGGTCGGGATCGATCCCCAATTCCTTGATGCAGTTGAGGGCGACGATGGCGAAGGCCTCGTTGATTTCCCAGTAATCGATATCCTTAACCTCCAAACCAGCCCTCTCAAGGGCTATACGGCTGGCAGGGACAGGACCTGCTCCCATGATCGTGGGGTCCACTCCGGCCAACCCAATAGAACGAATAGTAGCCATAGGGAGAACCCCCTTTTTCTTCGCAGTCTCCTTGGACATCAGGATCATAGAGGCTGCGGCGGCATTCAAAGGAGAAGAATTCCCGGCGGTAATCACTCCGTCGGGCTTGAAGGCTGGTTTGAGGTCTCTCATTCCCTCGAATGTGGCGTCGTCCCGGACGTTCTGGTCTTTATCCACGATGAGAACCTTTCCGTCTGCCTGCTCGGCTTCTATCGGGAGAATTTCATCTTTGAAAAACCCCTCCTTCTGCGCCTTTGAGGCTAACTGGTGGGCGCGAGTTCCCCAGCGATCCATGTCTTCCTTTGTAAATTTCGTCTGGCTAAAAAGCTTTTCAGCGGTCAGCCCCATGTTTGTAGAGGTCACCATATCCCAGTGTTTGTAAGCCGGATCGGTAAAAAGGGACGGATTCAGGGAGACGATCCCCCTGTCTTTGAGCGGAGCCCCCATGGGGACACGGGTCATATGTTCGAACCCGCCAGCTATTACGATATCTGCATTACCAGTTGCAATCTCCATAAACCCAATATGGATGGAAGCCATGCCGGATCCACACTGCTGGTCCACAAATTTTGATGGGATCTTTTCCGGTAGATTAGCTAAAAAGATCGGAAAACGTCCTCCGTAAGTCCATTGTTCGCTTACGCCATAAGCAGACCCCAGGATAAAATCATCAATTTCCTCAGCCTTGATCCCTGTGTGTTTGAGCAACTCAGGAAGGAGTTTGGCCATCAGTTCATCGGCTCTTAATTTGTGGAACCAGTCCCGCGCCGGGTCATTCGGTCTGGATCGGGACAGCGCTGTTCTTAAATACCCGGCAATCACCACTTCTCTCATCGTTTTTTTCTCCTCCGGTTATCTTGCCACTTTATTTGTCATTCCGGGCTTGACCCGGAATCCAGTTTTTTTAATCTGGATTCCCGCCTTCGCGGGAATGACGGGCTTGGGATAAATGTAAAAAAAGTGTTAGATTCGCAACAACAAATCATTTGGTCTTAGCCTTCTTAAATTTCATTCGGTTCAATAATTGTTCAAGAGCCATTTGATGTTCCTCCGTATTCATACAGTCTATAAAGGCCGCCCGTTCATACTGGATGACCTGATCGAGCGTGGATTGCATGCCGTGACGCAAAATCTCTTTTGACTTCTGTATGGCCGGAGGCGGCATGGATGCAATCTGTTTGGCCATCTTTTTGGCTTCAGGAATCAATCGGCGATGGGGAAAGACCCGGTCAACCGCCCCTATTTCCAATGCCTCACGGGCATCAAAGGGCCTTGCAGTGAAGATCAGCTCTGCGGCTTTGCCATATCCGATGAGGCGGGGTAGGAAATAGGTGCTGCAAAATTCCGGTGTCACTCCTATACGAACGAAGGCGCAGCTAAATTTCGCCCTTTCAGAGGCAAGACGAATGTCGCAGGTGAGTGTGACTGTAAAACCAAAGCCATAAGCAGGGCCATTGATGGCGGCGATGATGGGTTTGGGGGACTGGATGAACGCCCTGGGGAAATCGAGCGATCCAAATTTAAATTTTCTTTTTTGATCCCTATCCTCTTTTTGCGCCTCTATAAATCTATTCAGATCGGCGCCTGCACAGAAACCCCGGCCCCGTCCCGTCAGAATCAGAACCCGAATATCATCATCCTCTTCCGTCTCTTTGAGCGCATGAATCAGCTCATTCTTCATCGTTTCACTCAGGGCATTGAGCGCCTTGGGCCTGTTCAGATAAATCAAGGCAATCTCTTCCTCCCGGATCAGTTCAATCTCTTCGTATCGCATCCGTTTCTTCCTTTACGGATTCGGCTTTCGGTCCTGAATCCCTGCCAACTTCTTGACCATCTTCTTTCTGGCCTCGATGTCATACTGCGTTGTAATCGCGATTGCCTCCATGACGGGAGACCCGCCCCCGTGATACGATCCCATCAGATGAATTCCTCCGCTGGCAGAGCAGAGGATATCGCCGATGTAGCGCCATAACTGGGCGGCATCTTCCGGGTGAATCGACGGGTTGCGGGTGATGTATTTGTAGAGAAGGTCCTTGGTTTCGGGGTTTACAAAATCTTCCTCATAGGGGAAGGTGGCCGGGATACCGCCGGCGATGTCGCAAAGAATCTCTGCTTCACGATAAACCGCTTCGCCGGTCAAACATCGCCCCACGTTGGCATAGATGGAATGGGGGATGTAGCTCCCCGGGCCGAAAGGGATGAATCCCACGCCGGGGACATAGAGCTCGGGTTTCCCCAATTCCGAAGCCGTAAATCCGGCCGCATAACCCAGCTCGGATACCCGTATGATCTCAGCCAATTTATCCCGAACGTGCGGCGCTTTTGTGATGCCATTATATTCTGCAGCCAATGCCACTGCCCCGAGCATTAAATCCCCCAGAGCCGGTTTACAGCCGGAGTAGCTATGGCGATGGAAGAGGGCAAACAGTAAGGCGCATGCTCCGCCATAAATTGTTTCTCCGCAGAGGAAGACTCGCTCCCACGGAATGAAGCAATTGTCAAAGATGACATAAGAGTCGGTATAGCCTGGAGTAAAACCCCTTTTGAAGTGTTGCCGATCCCGGAGGTTATGCACGGAGACCACCTGCTTCACCCCTTCCCAGTCTGCGGGGACAGCAAAGGCCAGAGCCCAATCCTTCTCCTCCGGAAGAAGCGCGCGTGTGGGAACGACCAGAATCTCGTCAGCCACAGAAGCCTCCGAGATATGCAACTTGGAGCCCCGGACCACGATGCCATCGCTCTTCCTCTCCACAACACGGACATAAAGATCCGGGTCTTTCTGCTCGCTGGGCCGCTTCATCCTGTCGCCTTTGACGTCCGTCTGGGCGCAACAGCCGACCAGGTCTTCTTTCTGGAATCTCTCCAGCCATTTAACAAAGTTCTGATGGTATTGGGTGGCTCCTTTGTTCTGCTTGTCGGCCTCATAAGAAACGTTATAGATGGCGTTGGTCGCATCGATTCCCATGCACCGCTGAATGCAACCTCCGGCCACCTGACAGAGAAGCCGGGTCATATCCTGCTTCCTGTGCAGATCCTCCTTGCCCTGATGGATATGGCAGAATCGATTGATCTTTTCGCCGGTCAGATGAGAGGTGGCCGTACACAGACCTTCATGTTTCGGATCGGCGGCATAATCGAGGGTCAACCCCATGGTGTTTATCGTCGGCATCTGGACCTCGTCATCCCGAGCGATCTTTTCACCATTCAAATAAATGTTGCGTCGCATTTTGCGCAACCCTTCGATATATTGCTGCTTGGATCTCATTTTTTCTGACTCCTTCTCTGCGTTAAGCCGCCAAGGCCATTCAGGGTAAATTTAAATATGAAATCAGCAAGTTCGCGCACCGAGACCCCCTTTTTCGCGTGGAACCACATTCTCGTTCGGGTAATCATCGAGGCAATCATAAAGCCGGCCAACTTCACATCTATTTCAGGGAGAAATCCGGCATCAATGCTTCTTCGAATGACTTTTCGAATAATCCGATCATAGGTATCACGATAATCTACGATTTTTTTTCGTTTGTCGGGCGAGAGGTTGTCAAGGGCGACATCAAAAAGCAGCCTGGCAGACCTCCGGTAGCTCAACGAAACCTTGAGATGGCATTCAATGAAAAACCTCAACTGCTCAATGGGGTTGGTATGGTCATCGTCTTCCAGGTGTTTGATGGGATGAATGAGCTGTTCCATCTCCTCTTGGAGCACCTCGAAGAGGATCTCTTCTTTGTCGGAGAAGAAATTATAGATGTTGGCCGGCTTACAACCATAGGATATCCCAATATCTCGCATGCTTGTAGCCCGGTAGCCCTTTTCCCAGAAAAGCCTTCGGGCTGTTTCCAGCATCTTCGCCTTTTGAAAACCAGGTTTTCCTCCGGCCTTAGTCATCTGAAGTGAACCAAAGAGTTAAACGAAAAGAATCGACGAAATGGTGTCTGATTTAAATATATTAATGAACGGCCATTAATCTACCATATCGATTCAAACATGTCAAGAGAAAAATTGAGAGCATTGGGAAAATATTTTTCGCTCTCTGATTGCACAGATTTAAAAAATGATTCCAGAGATTTCTGGACTTTTTCAGAAATCTAAATTCCACTCCTGGTAACGCTTCGGTTACGGTGGGTATTTGATCCGATAGTCGATAGGCGGGGCCTGCTGCAGGTCTAACCCCGCCCCCAACATAGGCGGGACAGGAATGTCCCGCTTATCGGGTGTAATTAAATTTTATCAGGAATCAGTAGTTTATCGGTTGTCCTTTTTCTCCCCGGGGAGGCGTTTTCCTTCGGGGGAGTATCTGTAAAACCCCTTTCCGGTTTTTCGGCCAAGACGCCCTTCCGCCACCATCCGTTCAATAAGATTTGAACTGGGGGTAAGATGTCCCACTCCCAGGGTCCTCATGCTCTGCCCGACCCGGGCACAGGTATCCAAACCGGCATTATCAGCGATTTCGAAAGGGCCGGCATTCCAGCCATAGCCGAGCCGCATTCCTGCGTCCACCTCTTCGGGGTTGACGATTCCCTGGTCCACCAGGTCCACAGCCTCCCGGAAGGCGGCGGAGAAGATCCGGTTCATCACAAAGCCGGGGATATCGCGTTGAACGCGAACCGGGGTTTTCCCCAGGGATTTTACAAAGGCCACTCCCCGCTCGAAGATTTCCGGAGAAGTTTTTTCTCCTTTGACGACCTCTACCAGTTCCATCAATGGCACCGGTCCGAAGAAATGCAAGCCCAGTACCCTCTCCGGTCGCCTTGTATTTTCAGCAAGGCGTGTGATGGGTATGGAAGAGGTATTCGTGGCCAGGGGAGTCTCCGGCCGGGAGATCCGGTCAAGTTTTTGAAAGATATTTCGCTTCAGTTTTTCGTCTTCCAGAGCGGCTTCGATGACCCAGTCCACTTCAGAACCATTCGATAAGTCTTTTTCCGGTGAAATCCGGGCAAGCACTGCCTGGGAGGGTTCCCTGAGAAGACCTTTGGTTTCTAACTTCTCCACAGACCGGCGGATTTCCCTGAGGGCCCTGTCCGTGATCGAAGTCTCTATATCCATGAGATAAACCCGGTATCCTGCCTGGGCCGATACCTGCGCAATTCCTGAACCCATAAATCCTGCACCCACCACCAGAATCTTCTCCATCTATAACTTCTCCGTTAAAAAATAAAGGATATCATATAGTTATTAGCCGCGAAAATCCGAAATCCGAATTTCGAAATCCGAAACAATGACCAAAAATCAAATCTCAAATGACCCAAACGAATTATTTCTTATTGAATGTTTCGAATTTAGAACATTTGAAATTCGGATTTGTTTCGAATTTCGTGCTTCGATATTCGGATTTCTCTGATTCAATACAGCCTTCAGATTACCCCAGTATCCTCTCGGCAACTCTATCTCTGAGTTCTCCTTCGGTCCCAAGGTCAACGCCAATCGCCCAGGCATCCCGGAAATAATGTTCAATGGCCTGCTCCGCCATATAACCATAGCCCCCGAATATCTGGAGAGCCTCATCAACCACCCTCACCAATCTCCTTCCGGCCTCCAACTGGGTGATGGAAAGAAATCCGGGTTCTATCTTTCCCTGGTCATACTCGGTTGCAGACTTATAGGTGAGCCAACGGGTGACCTCAATATCCACAGCCATATCCGCCAGTTTATGTCGAATCGCCTGAAACTGAGAAAGTTTCTTGTTAAATTGGGCCCTCTGCTTGGCGTGTCCGAGCGCCCGGTCAAAAGCCCCTTGAGCGGTCCCTAAAGCCTGAGCCGCACTTCTGAGCCTCATCACCTGATAACAATGTTGAACATGCGCCATTCCTTCCCCTTTGTTTCCGATTCGACTCTCAAGGTCCACTTGAACTTCTCTGAAGTCAAGATCTCCAAAAGGGATCATCCTCAACCCCATCTTCTCAATCGGATGGACTGCGATGCCCTCCCGATCCCGCCCTACGATTAATGTGATCCACCCCTCCTTGGGTTCTTTACAGAGTGTGATGAAGGAATCTGCGAGAGTAGCATTGAGCACAAACCGTTTTTCCCCGCGGAGGAAATATTCATTTCCCCTCCTCTCGGAAACAGTGGAGAGGGAAGAGAGGTCCTGTCCATCTTCCGATTCAGCAAAGGCGATGCTCATTCGTTTTGTTCCCTTTGCCAAAGGGATAAGAAATTGCTCCTTCTGGTCTTTTGAACCGAACTTCAGGATGATCTCTGATCCGATATCGACCATGCTCAAGGCGCTTCCAATTCCGGAATCGACACTGCAGAATGCTTCGGCCGCCAGAACGCTCTCTAAGAGACCCAGACCCTGACCCCCAAACTCTTCAGGGTAATGAATTCCAATGAATCCTAATCGGGCGGCTTTCTTCCATAGCGATTCGGGGAAGGTTCTGCTCTGATCCAGTTCCAGGGCCAGATCAGGATCAAACTCTCCCCGGGCAAACTCCCTGGCCGCCCTCTGAATATCCCTTTGCTCATCCGACAGTTCGAAATTCATCCTCTTTCCCTCATCACCTTAAGTTTTTTCAATCTTCATTCCGCAATCCGCATTTCGAAATCCGCAATCCTCAGAGTCCTAATCCTGCTGCGATGACCAAGTGCTGAATTTCAGAAGTTCCCTCCGGGATCTTGCTCAGCCTCCCATCACAGAGATACCTCTGAGCCGGATTGTCCATCCTCAGTCCCGAATTCTTCTGGATGGTCATTGCCTTCTGAACAATGCTCTGGACCGATTCACTGCAGAAGAGTTTGACGATGGAGGCATCTTTCATCGAAGCAAGGCCCTGATCAAAAAGCCAGGCGCCCCGAAAGGTCATATATCGCATGGCCTCAAGCGATGTTGCCATCTCCGCCAGGGTGAACCGAATCGCCTGTGATTTTGAGAGGAGTTGGCCCTGTCTCTTGGTTTTTTTTACATAAGAGAGGATGGCCTCGAATGCGGCCTGGCCGACTCCCGTGCTTCTAGCCCCATAGGTGAGCCTTCCCGATTTAAGAGTCTCTTCCATCTGACCCAGCCCTCCTCCCTCCTGTTCTCCAAGCATCCTCTCTTTCGGAACATAACAGTCGTCAAAGGCGAGCTCAGCCGTATCCGAAGAATGGTTCCCGAGTTTTTTCAATTTTTTAATCACAGAGAATCCCGGATCATCACGCTCCACGACAAAAAGATTGATGCCTATTCCCCGTTTTGCAGGATCGGTATAGGCGGCCACGGTCACAAAATCACAGATCGTTCCATTGGTGATAAAGGTCTTTAAACCGTTGAGCCGGTAACCTCCTCCCTGTCTCGAGGCTGTGGTCCTAATTCCGGAGGCATCCGAACCCGCATCGGGTTCTGTCAGGGCAAAGGCGCCGATCTTCTCCCCGCGCACCGCAGGAGAAAGATAGCTCCGTTTCAGTTCTTCAGACCCGTAATGGAGAATAGGGTCTGTGGCCAGACCTCCCTGAACCATGATGCCCGCGCCGATCCCCACGCAGATCCGATTCAATTCTTCCACGGCAATACACTCAGAGACCTTTTCCAAACCCGGACCGCCATATTCCTTAGGACATCGGAGGCAGAGAAGATGTTCTGCGCCCAGAATCCGAAAGAGTTGAATTGGAAAGGTCTCTTTTCGTTCATACTCCTCGACCAGAGGGCTGACCTCTCTCTCATAAATTTCCCGGACCTTCTTCTGGAAGGTTTTCTGTTCTTCATTCAGTTCATAGAGCATGTCAAACAATGCCTCCTTTAAATAAAAACCTATTAATTGTTCTTTGTGTAAGTGAGGGGGTTGGCTGTTTTTTCCCCCTCTTTGGCAAAGAGGGGTCAGGGGAGATTTTATAAATCATAGACAACTCCCAATCAGTCATATTTTTTCTGAGATGCTGAGATAGAGTCTTCAACTGCTTATCATAAGAATGCATTTGTTCTTAAAATCCCCCTCAATCCCCCTTTTCCAAAGAGGGATGTTAATAATGCTTATTCAATGCCTGCCCCTCTGGATTTTATTCTGCCATCACAGAATATCCTTCTCCTTATCGGCCTCGATATTGCGGTTTTCTTTTCTCAATAAAGGCCCGGGCACCCTCTTTCATATCTTCCGTGGCCGTCAGATTGGCCCACAGCTCGGTCTCCAACTCCAACCCTTGCTGGATCGAAAGATCTCTTGCCCGATTGATCACCTTCTTTCCTGCGGCCACCCCCAATGGGCCTTTTCCAATCATTTTTTCGGCAAGGTCGAGAGCGGCCCCCAGACTCTTTCCTGCCGGGACGACCTTCTCGATCAATCCGAGCGAGAGCGCCTCTGCTGCGCTGATGATCTCTCCGGTAAAGACGAGTTCTTTCAGTTTGCCCAGAGGGAGATGATATAAGGAACGGGCAATCCCTCCATTTCCGGGAAAGACAGAGAGGTTCACTTCGGGAAAACCAAACCTCGCTGTTTCCTCTGCATAACGGATATCGCAACAGAGCGCTAACTCCAGCCCTCCTCCCAAACAGAACCCATGGATGGCGCCAATGACCGGCCACTGAAAATTTTCAACCATCGAATAGATCTGGTGACTCCTTGAGAGACGTCTTCTCGCGATATCCGGAGTCAATTCCAAAAAGGTCTTGATGTCAGCCCCGGCGGCAAAGGCTTTCTCTCCAGCCCCGTGCAGGATAACGGCCCTGATTTCCTGTTTCCGATCATCAAGCTCTCTGAATACTTCGGCAATGACCTCCTTGGTGGCCGCATCGAGGGCATTCATCGGAGGATGATCAATGGTGACAATGGCAATCTGACCTTTGATGTCGTAATAGGCGAGTTTTTGATCCATCTATTTCTCCTTCTTGCTTCCGTCCGGGTTGTATTCATACCACCCCCGGCCGGTCTTGCGTCCAAGTTCTCCTGAGGTCACTTTCCGTCTTAAGAGCTGGGGAGGGTAGTATCGAACATCCTTTGTCTCTTCATAGATGGCTGTCAGCGCACCATAGGAGACATCGAGCCCCACCAGGTCTCCAGTCTCCAAAGGTCCCATTCTCCTGCCAAATGCAAGACGCACACCCTTATCAATGTCCTCCACGGTTCCGATGCCCTGTTCCAACAGGCGAATGGCTTCGATATAGCCCACGAGATTGATCCGGTTGAGCAGAAAACCCGGCACATCGCTCTCAACCCGAATAGGAACTTTGCCGATCTTCTTAACAAAATCGATGCCTGTCCTCATGGTCTCTTCTGAAGTCCTCACCCCTTTGATGACCTCCACTACTTCCATCATGGGCACAGGGTTGAAAAAATGGAGGCCCAAAACTTTTTGAGGCCTTTTGGTGACAGCGGCAATCTCGGTAATGGGAATGGCCGAGGTATTGGTGGCGAACACGGTTTCCGGGCCACAGGCTTCATCCAATTTCTTAAACATCTCCTGTTTGATCTCCAGCTTTTCAAAGACGGCCTCTATCGCCAGATCGGCCTCTGGGGCGTTTCTCCAGTCTGTAGAAGTTTGGATTCGACCCATGACCGATTCCAGGCTCTCTTTCACCTTTCCTTTTTCAATGAATTTGCCTGCTGACCAGGCGATATTCTTCAGGCCGCGGTCCAAGATCTCCCGGCTGACATCGGTGATCAAAACATTTAATCCAGCCTGAGCGCAGATCTGAGCAATACCGCTTCCCATCAATCCAGCGCCCACAATGAATACCTTCGAAATGACCATTTGTTTCTCCTTCAGTTAGATAATAAACACCAATAACCAAATTCCAATCACCCCAAGATTTCTATTTTTTGTAAATTTTGGTTATTGGAATTTGGGTTATTATTTGGTTATTGATTATTGGATATTGGTTATTCTTAAAAGGGATACCTTCCGACCTTAATCACATGGTCTGCGATTTCCCGTCTCAGAGCGATCGTATTGACCGGAGTGAAACGAGACAGCTTTTTAAGGGCGGAGAGTTGTGTTCTGATCGTATCGCCCTCGGCGACAGCCGCGAGGGCCTTTTTGGCAAAACCTTCCAAACGCTCAAAGGCATCGTTTACAAAGACCTTGACCATGGCCCTCTGAATTTGCCCCCTCTCGTCTATGGGTCTTCCCATGGTTTTCATTGCCCGAAGAAGGCCGCTCTCCATGGCAAAGACCTGAATCACCATATCGCTGATCAACCCCAGCAGCTCCTGCTCCTCCGCCAATTTCATCATATACTTCTGAACGGCGGCTCCGGTTACAAGGAGCGTGATCTTTTTTGATATCTCGATCATCTCCTGCTGTAAGGTCAGTTTCCCATCATCGCTCTCCACTTTGGGACGAAGTGTGAGAAGTTCACCGGCCACCTTCTGGGCGGCCGCCAGCACAGGAAGGCGGCCCTTCATCGCCCGTTTCGTCAGCATATCCATGATGAGAAGGCGGTTGATCTCATTTGTCCCTTCCCAGATCCGGTTGATCCGGGCATCTCTGTAACCCCGCTCCACGGGATAATCATGAATATATCCGTATCCTCCGTGGATCTGAACGGCTTCATCCACGATATTGCCGGTCATCTCCGAGCAGAAGATCTTATTGATGGAGTCTTCAATATTATACTCCTCAATTCCGTTCGCCATCTGCATTCCGACATCCTCGGCATGGCGGTCTATCGGCCCGAGAATCCGATCGGTCAATCCTCCTGTCCGGTAAACCATGCTCTCCATCATAAAAGATTGAATCGCCATCTCTGCGATCTTATGCTTGATCAGACCAAATTCAGCGATCGGCTTGCCGAACTGGACCCTCTTTTTCGCATAGGTGACCGCCTCCTGCATGGCCCTCTTTGCCCCTCCCAGATTGCCCGCGCCCAGACCGAAACGACCCATGTTGAGGACGTTGAGGGCCACAATATGGCCCCTTCCAATCTCTCCGAGGAGATTTTCCACGGGGACCTTGACATCGGAAAAGATGACGCTTCGTGTCGAGGAGCCTTTCACGCCCATCTTATTCTCTTCCTCATCTACGGAAACCCCATCGTAGTTGCGCTCGACGATGAAAGCGGTGAATTTATTTCCATCCACTTTGGCATAGGTGGTGAAGAGGTCTGCAATTCCGGCATTCGTGATGAATTGCTTCTGACCGTTCAAGATGTAATATTTCCCATCCGGGCTAAGTGTTGCCGTGGTCTTGGCATTAAGGGCATCGGAGCCTGCTTCAGACTCGGTCAGGGCATAAGCGCCGATGATCTGTCCTGAGGCCAGCCCTGGAAGGTAACGCCTCTTCTGATCAGGGTTGCCAAAGAAGATGATTGGGAGAGAACCGATTCCGGTATGGGTGCCGAAGGAGGCCATGAACGAACCACCTGCCTGGGCCATCTTCTCCCAGAGAAGGAGAGAGCTGACCTTGTCCAGATCCTGTCCCCCGTACTCCTCCGGGATGTCCGCCGCGAGAAACCCAAGCTCCCCTGCCTTCTTGAGCAGGCCCACAAGAAGTCCCTCTTTCTTCTCTTCGATGTCTTCGCTGACAGGTTGAATTTCGCCCACAACAAATTCGGTCACCGCCTTGCCGATCAATAATTGTTCTTCATTAAATTCTTCCGGCGTGAAAACCTGCTGAGGTGAAATCGATTCGATCAGAAACGCCCCCCCTTTGACAAATTCTTCCATAAGAACCTCCTTTCTCAAAGATCAATTAACATTGAAAAATTAGCAGTGCAAAGTTAGCAATTTAAAAATTGCTAATTGTTATTTACCCACTATGCCAGCGCTTGCGCGGCGAGGAAAGAATGTAAAAAAGAGATTTCGCCTGCCACGACCACACAGTTAAAAAAGCCCATATGCAGATGTGACTGGATAGAAATGGGGGCTTGAATTTACAAGCCTATTCGGTGGAAAAAACTTTTTTCAGTTCCTCGGTCAGCGCGGGGACGATTTGGAAGAGGTCTCCGGCGATGCCGTAATCCGCATAGTTGAAGATGAGGGCATTCGGGTCAGTATCCACGGCGACGACCGTTTTACAGGTGCCAATGCCCAGGATATGGTGAATGGCACCAGAGATGCCAAAGGCCATATAGAGTTTGGCGGAAATGTTCTTCCCGCTCTTTCCGATCTGATCTTTGAGGTCCCTCCATCCTTCATCCACAGTGGCTCGCGTTGTCCCGACCGAAGCATTGAGGGCATCGGCTAAATCCTCTATGATCTTAAAATTCTCAGGGGCTTTGATCCCTCTACCTGCTGCCACAACAATATCCGCTTCAGTGATATCGAGCTTCGCTCCGGCTGCTTTCTCGAAGCCGGTCACCTTCTTCTTCAATAAGGAGGGATCGATCTGAGAGGAGACTGGAACAATTTTTGCCGATTTACCCGGGCTTTCATTGACGAGAAAGGCATTGTTTCTCACTGTTGCCATCCGGGGTCTGGCTTCGGAAAAAGCCATTTCCGCAAAGACCTTTCCTCCGAAGAGGGGGCGCCGGGCAATCAGCTTTCCATCCTCTCCCATCGTCAAGCCCGTGCAATCAGGCGCATAGCCTGTTTGAAGATGCATGGCTAATCTCGGAAAGAGGTCTTTTCCGGTCGATGTGGCGCCTCCTAAAAGAATGGAGGGTTGATGTTCTTTTATCAGCGAGGCGATACTCGCTAAATAGGCGTCCGAAGTATAGGGTGTGAAGGATGGGGCGTCCATCACATAGATTTTATCAGCAAAAAGGGTTAGACTTTTTGCCGCTTCCTCAAGGCCGCTTCCAAGAAGAAGGGCGGCAACCTCCTGGCCTGTCTTTTTTGAAAATTCGATTCCCGCAGAGAGAAGTTCGAAGGCGATTTTTTTCACCTTTCCCTCCCGATGCTCTGCTAAAACCCAGATCTCATTAGGCATGATGTTTTCCTTTCAGGGAAAAAAATCTAAATGTCAAAGTTCAAATGTCAAATCAATTTCAAATGTCAAATTAAGGAGAGTTCTTCTGTAGGCTTTCTTTCTTATTTTTAAAATTTAGCATTGTCCTTCATTTATTTGAACTTTAAGCTTTGACATTTGACATTGTACTTATATCACCTTGGCTTCTTCCCTTAGCAGTTTGACCAGCGTTTTCACATTCTCGGGGAAGTCCTCTTTAATCATTTTCACCGGAGGCCTTTTCGGTGGCGGAACATATTTTTCTATTTTGATATAAGGACTCACATCGGATGGGCCTAATCCAAGTGAGGCCAAGTCCAATTTCTTAATCTGGGCCTTCATCGCCTTCATCACATTCATCACCAGAGGAATTCTCGGAGCGTTGAGCCCCTTCTGGCAGGTGAAGAGGGCAGGGAGGGGACAGGTCAGGCTTTCTTTCCCATTTTCAACCTCTCTCAGGACTTTTGCCTCCTTCTTTTGATCATCCACCTCGAGCCCAATGATGGAATGGATATGAGGGATACCAAGGCATTCTGCAACCGCAGGCCCGACTATGCCTGCATCATCATCCATGGCCTGCCTTCCTGTCAGAATGAGATCAAAGGGTTTATCTTTGAGATAGGCTGAAAGGGTTCTGGCAAGGGCAAACTGGTCGGCGCCTTCCAGAGCCGGGTCAGCGATCTGAACGGCGTCGTCCGCTCCCATAGAGATGCCCCTTCTCAGGGCGTCCACTCTCCGGTTATCAACGGTGAGAACCGTCACTTTGCCGCCGGTCTTCTCTTTCAGTTTCAGACCGGCTTCGATAGCGATCTCATCGAAGAAGCTGGTGAAATATTTATTTTCAATCTCCAGTTCCGAATCCGATTTGACCTTGACGATCGCCTCAGGATCAGGAACCTGTTTGACGAGGACATAAATCTCCATAGTTTCCCCCAATGTCAAATGCCAAAGTTCAAATATCAAATCAATTCTAAAGCTCAAATGTCAAAAAAATATTTTAAATTTTGAACTTTGACATTCATTTGACATTTGGAATTTGATATTTGGTATCACTTTAGCTCTTTGAAAAAAGAATAAGCTGGCAATTTAAGATCTCGTCCGTTGACCGAGCTTTCAATGCCTCTTTTGCGGTAGAGAGGATGATTTCTACCGGGTTGTGACCTTGGAGTTGGGCGGATCGGAACAGGGTCATCAGGATCGACTGGGTTTGGGCACCCTGGTCGGACCGATTTTGTTGGGATACCTTTCGGGTGAGGACGGGAGATCTCATCTGTTGCTCCGCATGATTATTATAAGGGCTCACCCCTTCATA
>JAGXTA010000067.1 GCA_018333535.1 Deltaproteobacteria bacterium
CCATTGTGAGTTATCAGGGGCATATCGTGTCACCCATTTGTACAGCCATGATCGCGAACGACCAAGAGATGCACAAATGTCTTTTGGATCTTCGCCATCGAAGAACCTTTGTACAGCTTTTAGCCTTTGTTGCTTAATCTTCTTTTTCATGAACACCTCCTTAAATATGAAATGGGTGTTCATGATATAACGGGCTGTGGCTATTCGATTGTCAAAGAACGTTTTTCCACGATGTCCTGAGCATTAAATTTGTCCACGATGTCGTGAACGTTATCAGTTAAATGCTAATTGAACATTTTGCATTGATCACTTCTTTAAAGTTCTTCAGGGGTAAAGGCAACGACTTCATCGATCTTTGTGGCATTCAATAATACCATTACCAGCCGGTCCACTCCCAGGGCGATTCCTGCAGAGGGTGGCATCTCTTCAAGTTCAGTTAAAAACTTTTCAGGCATCGGATAAATCTCTCTCCCCAGCGATTGGCGGGTCTCCATCTCTGACAGGAAGACCTTCCGTTGTTCTCCCACATCGGTCAATTCGGAAAAGGCATTGGCTATCTCCAATCCTCCCAGATAGAGCTCAAAGCGTTCTGCTACGGTGGGGTTTTCCTTTTTCAAGCGCGCCAGGGACCTGCGTTCATAAGGATATTCATAAAGAATGACAGGGTTTACGATTCCGAGTCCGGGTTCGATATCCCGAACCATGACCTCATCGAAAAGATCCTGGTTTAGCGCCTCTTTCGCTGATATCTTTGTAAAGCGACGAAACGCCTCTTCAACAGTCATTCTCTCCCAGGGTGATGCGAGATGAATCCTCTGGCCGCGATAAGTCACCCTTTCCCCGAGTCCGATTTCAATCGCCAGGCTTTGAATCAATTCTTCACACTCATCCATGAGAACCAGATAGTCGCTCCTCACCCGATACCATTCGAGAAGGGTAAACTCAGGGATGTGTTGGCTTCCCCTCTCCCCTTCCCTCCAGCAACGGCAGATCTGAAAGATCTTCTCATATCCTGCGGCAAGCATCCGTTTCATGCAGAGTTCCGGAGAGGCGTGAAGAAACCATTGGCCTGAGGGGACTGCGTTGATATGCGATTCAGGGGCAGGAGCGGGAATGCGGTAGGGGGTCTCCATTTCGATGTACCCCCTCTCGTTGAAGAATTGCCTGATCTTCTGTATGATTCTTGCCCTCTGGTGGAGGGCGTTCTTTCGCCTGGCCAATGGCCAGTTTTTCATCACAGCCCTATTCCTTCACCCGGGTTGAATATTCGCCGTTACGGGTATCAATCGTGATCAACTCGCCCTCCTGAACGAAGGGAGGAATACGCAGTTCATATCCTGTCTCAACGGTAGCGGGTTTGTAATCCGCCTTGGAGGTATCGCCTTTAACCCACATCTCCGTCTTGATCACCCTGAGATTGACAAAATTAGGGAGATCCACGCCGATCGCCTTCTCCCTGAACATCAATACTTTCACATTCAAGTTGTCAATGAGATAATTTTTTGAATCTCCCAGTGCATCTTCATTGATGATGATCTGCTCATAGGTCTGATTGTCCATGAAATAGTAATGATCCCCCTCTCTGTAGAGATACTGCATGGGTCTCTCTTCCAATGAGGCGGGCTCAAACGTATCTCCCTCACGATAGGTCCGGTCGATCGTAAATCCGGTGATCATATTTTTCAGTTTGGTCCGGTAAAGGGCCTGGCCCTTGCCCGGTTTTGAGAATTCAAAGGCCGTGACGATGTAGGGGTCATTATCGATTGCGACCTTCAACCCTTTTCTCAAATCCGAAGCAGAATACATAATTCACCCTTCCTTTTTAAAATTCACAAACGGAACGAATGATACCGAACGAAACGAATCAAAAAATAATTCGTGAAAATTCGTCATCATTCGTGTCATTCGTGGTTCAAAAATTATAAAAGAACCGGTTGCGAATCCGCTCAGCCATAAACCTTGCGAGCGATTGAATGGCCGCCGCCTTATTCGATTCGCTGACGAGAATATTGTAGGATGTGCGATACACTCTGCTGTCGGAAAGATCCTTCTCCATCCAGAGGATCTCTCCGGTCTTCTTCCTTAAGGTCAAATCGATGACGACCGTAGTCTGGTATTCCAGGGCGATTCCGGATCGGTCATAGGAGACCGAATAGATCTGAAAGGACTTGATCACTCCTTCCAGAACCGAATCCGCCTCATCCCGTCCTACCACCTTCACCCTTCGGTCCTGAATAAACTCCCTTAAAAAACCCTGTGTGAGAGGAACCTCAATGCCAGGCTCAAAAGTCTGGTTCACAAAAGTGGGAACGGCAATTGAATTGATACCCGGGGGAACATGGGTCTCTTTCCCGACCATCTGGTAACCACAACCGGCCATCAAAACCGCAAAAAAGGTAAGGAATAACTTTTTCCAAAATGCCATATAAGTTTGGACTTCCCTATAAATCCCAATTGGGATGAATTCATGACATGAGGGTTGTCATTCCCGTGAAAACGGGAATCCAGAGAATTTGAACTCCCTGAAACCACTGGATTCCTGCTTGCGCAGGAATGACCCAAAAACATTCGGAATTGGTTATTCCCAAATGATCAGCAAACGATATTGACCAGCTTCTGGGGCACGAGGATTACCCTCTTGATCGTTTTGCCCCCTACCAGCTTTTGAATCCTCTCGCTCTTCAATGCCCAGGCTTTGATCTCTTCCTCTCCATAAGAGGCGGGCACGGTGATGCGGTCTCTCACTTTTCCATTGACCTGGACAACGATCAAAACCTCATCCTCCAGGACCGCCTCCGGATCATAATCAGGCCACGCCCTCTTAATGACGGACTCCTTATTCCCCAAAGCCTCCCAGAGCTCATCGGCAAAGTGAGGAACGAATGGCGAAAGCAGGATGACGGTCGTCTCAATCGCCTCCCTCATCATCCTTCTCGAAATTTCATCATCCCGGTCCTTCATCTCCGAGGCATAGATTTCGTTAACCAGTTCCATGATGGCGCTGATTCCTGTGTTGAAATGGAATCGCTCGATATCCTCCGTCACCTTCTTGATCGTCTTATGAATTTTCTGGCGGAGAGGTTTTGCATCACCCTCCACCGGAGCTCCGAAAGGAAGGGGGGCCACATTCTGTAGCCGGGGAACCTGTTCAAAAAAGAGTCTCCAGACGCGGTTAAGAAAACGGAAGGAGCCATCCACTCCTTGATCGCTCCAGTCCAAATCTTTCTCGGGCGGAGAGGCGAAGAGGCAGAAGATTCTTGCCGTATCCGCGCCGTACTTTTCGACCAGATACTCCGGGTCAACCACATTCCTCTTCGACTTCGACATCTTCTCGAGCCTTCCCACTGAAATCTGAACGCCGCACTTGCGACAGCGAAAAACTTCTCCCTCTTTCTCCACCTCATCGGGGAAGAGATACCCGTCCCTGGGACACTCCAGAACCTCTTTGCAGACCATTCCCTGAGTGAGGAGATGGATAAAGGGCTCTTCGACGCTCAGCCAGCCCATCTCCTTCAGGACGCGGGTGAAGAACCGCGAATAGAGGAGATGAAGAATCGCATGTTCGATTCCGCCGATATATTGATCCACAGGCATCCAGTAATCGACCCTCTTCCGATCAAGTGGTCCCTCGTTATAATCGGGGCAGGCAAATCGATCAAAATACCACGAGGATTCGACAAAGGTGTCCATGGTATCCGTCTCCCTGCGGCCTGCTTTGCCACATTTAGGACACCTTGCTTCCACAAACTCCTTTGCGCCTATCAGAGGCGATTCCCCCATGCCGGTCACTTCCACATTGGCCGGAAGGACAACAGGAAGGTCTCTTTCCGGAACAGGAATCGTCCCGCATTTCTCACAATAGATGATGGGAATGGGCGCTCCCCAGTAGCGTTGTCTTGATATGCCCCAATCTCTAAGTCGATAGCTGATCTTCGCCCCACCCAATCCCTTCTCTTCAAGATGCTTTGCAATAGCCTCCCTTGCCTTCAGGCTGCCCATTCCATTAAACGGCCCTGAATTGACTAAGAAACCTTCTCCTTCATAGGCTTCGGTCATGGTATCGGCATTCAGGGTCTGGTCTTCCGGTTGAACCACAACGATGAGGGGAAGCTGATACTCCTTGGCGAATTCGAAGTCCCTCTGGTCATGAGTTGGAACAGCCATTACTGCCCCTGTCCCGTATTCCATCAGGACAAAATTGGCAACGAAGATGGGCATCCTCGCCCCTGTCATTGGGTTGAGGCAATAACCACCCGTGAAAACACCCTCTTTCTCCGTCGTGGGAGCCGTCCTTTTCGTCTGGTCCTGTCGCTTCATCTTCTCGACAAAATCCCTCACCGCTTTCTCCTGAGAGGTTCCCTTTGAAAGGGTGAGTGCCAGCGGGTGTTCCGGAGCAAGGCTCATAAAGGTAGCGCCGAAGACCGTGTCCTGCCGGGTGGTAAAGACCCTGATCGGTTCCTTCGAATTTTCCAGCAGGAAAAGAATCTCGGCTCCGATGGACTTCCCGATCCAGTTTCTCTGCATGGTGAGGACACGCTCCGGCCATCCCGGAAGTTTCTCGCACCATTCCAGCAGATCCTCCGCATAATCCGTGATCTTGAAGAACCACTGCTCTAATTCCTTCTGTGTGACCCCCGGGTCATCGGCATGGCCACGCCAGCAGGTCCCATCACCCATCACCTGTTCATTGGCAAGAACGGTTTTGCAGATCTCACACCAGTTGACCGTGGACCGTCTCTTATAGGCCAGCCCCTTCTCATACATCTTCAGGAAGAAGAGCTGTTCCCACTTGTAATAAGAGGCGTCACAGGTGGCAAACTCCCTGTCCCAGTCATAGCTGAAGCCCATTCGCTTCAACTGCCTCTTCATATACTCGATATTCTCATAGGTCCATTTGGCAGGATGGACGCCATGTTCGATGGCCGCATTCTCCGCAGGCATGCCAAACGCATCCCAGGCCATGGGATGAAGGACATTGAACCCCTTCATCTTCTTGTAGCGGGCAACCACGTCGCCGATGGAGTAATTTCGGACATGGCCCATATGGATCTTGCCCGACGGATAAGGAAACATCTCAAGAAGGTAATACTTCTTCTTGCTCTCATCTTCCGTCACCTTAAAGAGCTTCTGGTCCTCCCAGACCCTCTGCCACTTCTCTTCGATCTCTTTCGGGTTAAATTTCTGATTCATATCTTCCTCGAATTACAGTTATTAGTTCGGAGTTCGTAGTTCGGAAGCAAATTCTTAATCTTTTTTTCTTTAGCTCCCAACTCCGAACTCATTACTCCGAACTTATTTACCCTCTCATCATTCTCCGGATTCTCAGCCTTAAAGCGTTCAGCTTGATAAATCCCTCCGCATCTTTCTGATTGTAAACAACATCCTTCTCGAAGGTTGCAAAAGCCCCATGATAGAGGGACTTTTCTGACTTGCGTCCGATCACGGTGCAATTCCCTTTGTAAAGCTTGAGGCGAACAGTGCCTGTCACATCTTTCTGCATCTCATCAACAGCGTTCTTCAGGACTTCCATCTCCGGCGAAAACCAGTATCCATAGTAGATGAGTTCCGATATCTTCGGAATCAGGCTGTCTTTGAGGTGCATCACCTCTCTATCCATCGTGATCGATTCGATTGCCCGGTGAGCAACATGGAGAATCGTCCCTCCCGGCGTTTCATAAACCCCTCTGGCTTTCATCCCGACATAGCGATTTTCGACCATATCCACCCGCCCAACCCCGTTTTTGCCTCCAAGCTCATTCAGCCGAGCCAAGAGGTTTGCGGGCGAGAGGGATTTGCCATCCACACGGACCGGAATCCCGTCCTCGAAGTCGATTTCAACTATGGTGGGACGGTCTGGCGCCTTTTCAGGAGAAACGGAAAGCACGAACATATCTTCCGGCGGCTCAGACCATGGATCCTCGAGAATCCCGCCCTCGAAACTGATGTGCAGAAGGTTTCGGTCTGTTGAGTAAGGTTTCTCCTTGCTCACCGGAATGGGGATGCCATTGTCCCGCGCATAAGCCATCAACTCCTCGCGCGATTTGAATTCCCATTGCCTCCAGGGTGAAATGACCTTGATATAGGGGTTGAGGGCGTAATAGGTCAGTTCAAATCGCACCTGGTCATTCCCTTTTCCAGTTGAACCGTGCGCCACGGCATCGGCTCCCTCGATCCGTGCAATCTCGACCTGCCTCTTTGCGATCAGGGGTCTTGCAATGGAAGTCCCCATCAGGTAAGTTCCCTCATAGACGGCATTGGCTTTTAAGGCTGGAAAGACATAATCCCTTACAAACTCCTCCCGGAGGTCTTCGATATAGACCTTGCTTGCGCCTGTTGAGATCGCCTTCTCCTCCAGATGGTCCAGCTCTTCTGCCTGCCCGACATCCGCAGTAAAGGCAATCACCTCGCATCCGAACTCATTCTTCAGCCATTTCACAATGATCGACGTATCCAGGCCGCCAGAATACGCCAGAACCACCTTCTTCACGTCGCCTTTCATGGAAACCTCCTCTGTTCAAGTTCGGAGTTCGGAGTTTTGAGTTCGGAGATACAAATTGGGTTACTCCGAACTACCTGCCTGCCGGTAGGCAGGCGAACTCATTACTCCGAACTTTTTATTCCTTTAAAGACTTTCTCCAGCGCAGATATCATCCGGTCCACTTCTTCTTCGGTCACAATCAATGGAGGCAAGAAACGAAGCACCTTGTTCATTGTGCAGTTAATGAGAAACCCTCTCTTCATCATCTCTTTGACGATCTCTGCTCCGTCCATCTCCAACTCCATGCCGAGGATCAACCCTCTTCCCCGGACATCCTGCACAAAGGGAAATCTTTCCTTGACCTCCTGCAGCCTCGCAAGGAAATGCTCCCCGACCCTACGGCAATTCTCCAACATCCCTTCCTCTAAGATCGCATTCAGGGCGGCCACCCCTGCTGCCGTGGCTAAAAAATTTCCTCCAAAAGTGGAGGCATGATCTCCGGGCTCAAAACTTCTGGCAATCTCTTCTTTGATCAACAGGGCCCCGATGGGAACCCCTCCGGCCAATGATTTTGCCACCGTGAGCATATCCGGCTGTATATCCTCATGTTCATAGGCGAAGAGCTTTCCGGTCCTTCCCATCCCAACCTGAACCTCATCCAGAATGAGAAGAATTCCCTTCTCATCGCAGATTTCCCGGAGTCCTTTAAGATAACCCTCCGAAGGGATGTTCACTCCTCCCTCGCCCTGAATCGGCTCCAGAAGCACAGCGCAGGTCTTCGAACCAATCGCCTCTCTTACCGCCTTGAGGTTATTGAACGGGACATATTTAAACCCCGGCATGAGAGGAGCATAGCCCTTGTGATACTTTGTCTGGCCGGTGGCGGTCAGAGTGGCAAGCGTCCTTCCATGAAAAGAGCGCTCCATGGTGATGATTTCGTATCGATCCTCGCCGGCTTTCTCTTTGGCATATTTTCTTGCGAGCTTCAGCGCTCCCTCATTGGCCTCTGCGCCGCTGTTGCAGAAAAAGACTTTGTCCGCAAAAGAGTGTTTACAGAGGAGGGACGCCAATTCGATCTGGGGTTCGATGTAGTAGAGATTTGAGACATGGATCAGCTTTTCAGCCTGCGCCTGAATTGCCCGAACGACCTTCGGATGACAGTGGCCCAGATTGCAGACCGCAAGCCCCGAAAAAAAATCAATATACTCTTTCCCCTCGATATCCCAGATCCGGGTCCCCTTCCCTCTCACCGGAAGAATGGGAAAACGATTATAGGTATGGGCGATCACCTGTTCCGACAACATCATCAAGTTTTGAGAATCCATAACCACTCCATTAACTGGAAAAATGGAATGTTGGAAGGATGGAATAATGGGTCAAATTCTAATAAAATAAACCCATCATTCCACTGTTCCAGTATTCCACTATTCCATTTCTTTGCAGATTTGGGTCCCAATTCCCACATCCGTAAAAATCTCCAACAGGATGGCATGCTCGACTGTCCCATCGATGATATGGGTTTTATTCACCCCATCCTTGAGCGCATCGAGGCAGCAGTTCACCTTTGGGATCATCCCTGAGGAGATGACCTTCTGTGAAATCAACTCCTTCGCCTGCTTGACATCAAGGGTGGGAATCAATTGTTTCTTCTCATCCATCACCCCTCCCACATCCGTCAACAGGATCAGCTTCTCGGCTTTCAGTGCCGAGGCGATCTTGCCTGCCACCAGATCGGCATTGATATTATAAGTTTCACCCTCTTCCCCTACCCCAACCGGTGCGATCACCGGAATAAAATTCTCTTTCTCCAGCGATTCAATCACTCCGGGATGGATCGCCTTCACCTCGCCCACCATCCCGATATCAACGATCTCAGGGGTCTTATCCTTGCCGGCGCTTCTCGTTAACTTCAACTTTTGGGCAACAATCAGCCTCCCGTCCTTTCCGCTCAATCCGACCGCTTTTCCCCCCTGCTGATTGATCATGGCGACGATCTCCTTGTTCACCTTTCCCACAAGAACCATCTCCACCACATCCATGGTCTCCCCGTCCGTCACCCTCATCCCTTCCACAAACTCTGACTTCTTTCCCAATCGGGCCAGCATCTCACCGATCTGGGGACCGCCTCCATGGACAATGACCGGGTTGAGGCCGATATATTTGAGGAGGACGACATCAAGGGCAAAACTTCTCTTGAGCCTCTCTTCCTCCATGGTGCTTCCTCCGTACTTGATCACAAGGGTCTTGTTATAAAACCGCCGGATATAAGGAAGGGCTTCTATGAGTACTTTTGCTTTGTCGATGGGGTTTTCCATAGTTAAACTCCGTTAATTGTCCGTTGTCATTTGTCCTTCGTCCGTTATGAAACGACAACAAGCCACAAACAACGGACCACTGACAGATTATTTTATAAAATAAACCGACTCAAATCCTCATCTTCAACAAATCCTTTCAGCTTCTCTCTCACATATCCGGCATCGATCACCATCGTCTTCCCGCTCATCTCGGGTGCGTCGAAAGAGATCTCATCCAGCAATCTCTCCATGATGGTATAAAGGCGTCTGGCGCCGATGTTCTCCGTTCTTTCATTGATGAGGGCCGCCATCTCAGAAATCTCCTCAATGGCATCCCTTTCGTACTTCAGCTCCACCGATTCTGTCTCCATCAGGGCGGTATACTGCTTGATCAGGGCATTCTCCGGCTCTGTGAGAATCCGGATCAAATCCTCCTTCTTCAAAGAATCAAGTTCCACCCGGATCGGAAACCTTCCCTGAAGCTCGGGGATGAGGTCCGACGGTTTTGAAACATGAAAGGCGCCTGCCGCAATGAAGAGGATATGGTCGGTCTTGACCACTCCATATTTTGTCGAAACGGTCGTCCCCTCGACAATGGGCAGAAGATCTCTCTGAACCCCCTCTCTCGAGACATCCGGCCCATAAGTGGATTCTCTCCCTGCAATCTTGTCGATTTCGTCAAGAAAGATGATGCCTGACTGCTCCACCCGGTCAATGGCCTGTTTGATCACTGCATCCATGTCGATCAACCTCTGGGCCTCCTCCTGAGAAAGAACATGGAGAGCCTCCGGGACCTTTACCTTTCTCTGTTTCTTCTTCTTCGGGAAGAGGCTTCCGAACATCTCTTTGATGTTGATATCCATCTCCTCCATTCCCGAAGCGGTGAAGATCTCCACCATGGGCAAATTCCGGTCCATCACCTCCACTTCCACATACTTCTCATTCAGCTTTCCCGTTCTCAGCAGTTTCCGGAGTTTCTCCCGCGTCTCTTTCGAATCCTCGCCCTCTTTCGGAGGCCCCTTCCTTGAGGCCGGAAGGAGCAGGTCCAGGAGCCTTTCTTCTCCAATCTCCTCAGCCTTCTGCTGGACCTTTCGGGTCTCTTCAGCCTTGACCATATTGACCGCCTGATCGGTCAGGTCCCTGACCATGGACTCCACATCTCTGCCCACATAACCCACCTCTGTAAATTTCGAGGCTTCGATCTTCAGAAAAGGAGCCTGGGCCAGCCTGGCCAGCCTCCGCGCGATCTCTGTCTTTCCAACCCCTGTGGGACCGATCATAATGATGTTTTTGGGTGCAATCTCGTCCCGGAGGGGCTCGGGGATTTGTTGCCGTCTCCAGCGGTTCCTCAGCGCAATGGCGACAGAGCGTTTGGCATCCTTCTGGCCGATGATATACTTATCCAGCTCCGAAACGATTTCCCGTGGCGTAAAGGTTTTATTCATAGCTCCTCAAGGATGATACGGTTATTGGTGTAGATGCAGATCGAGGCCGCAATCTTCATCGCCTCCTCTGCAATGGCTCTCGCATCTAAGTCTGAGAACTCGATCAGGGCTTTGGCTGCGGCATGGGCATAAGGACCGCCGCTCCCGATGGCAGTCACCCCGTCGTCCGGTTCGATGACATCTCCGTTGCCGGAGATGACCAGGGAATGTTCTTTGTCCGCAATGATGAGCAGGGCTTCGAGCCTCCTCAGTATCCGGTCCGTCCTCCAATCCTTGGCCAATTCCACTGCCGCCCTGAGCAGGTTCCCATTATACTGCTCCAACTTCTCCTCAAACTTGGCAAAGAGGGTGAAGGCATCTGCTGTCGCCCCTGCAAATCCGGCAAGGACCCTGTCCTGGTAGATCCTTCGAACCTTTCTCGCTGTGTGTTTCATCACAGTATGCTCAAGGGTGACCTGACCGTCCCCTGCCATGACCACCTTCCCTTTATGACGAACACACAGAATCGTTGTTCCTTTGATTCTTAACATAAATTTCTCCCTTTCACCTTTTACCCTTTACCTTTCACCTTACTGCGGAAACTCCTCGGATGCGCCTTATCGTAAACCTCCATCAGCTTGCCCGGGCTGAGGTGGATATACTTTTGAGTGGTTGAGAGACTGGCATGTCCCAACATCTCCTGAATCTCCCGGATATCCGCCCCCGCATCCAGAAGATGGGTGGCAAAGCTATGGCGCAAGCTATGGGGGCTTACCTTCCGGACAATGTTAGAAACCCTCGTATATTTCTTGATCAGCCTTCCAACGCTTCGGCTGGTCAGTCTTCCTCCCCTCAGGTTGATAAAGAGAGGTTCCCCGCCTTCAGGGTCACCTCTTTGATCCAAATATTTTTTTATCGCCTCGATGGCTTTCTCTCCGATGGGGACGATCCGTTCTTTTCTCCCCTTTCCCATCACCCTTACAATCCCCAAATTAAAATCCAGATGTTTTAAATTAAGCGCTACCAGTTCTCCCACCCTCAACCCGCTCGAATAGAGAAGTTCCAGAATGGCCCGGTCCCTCAAGGCGCTCTTCTTTGCCTCTGCCTCAGAGACTTTCCTCAACCGCGTATCAGATGATTCCATGAGCCGGAAAGCCTCATCGACTGTCAGCGTGGTAGGCAGCGTTTTCTCCGCTTTGGGCGTTGAGACGGCTTTGGCCGGATTGAAAGACACCAATTTTTCCCTTGTCAGATATCTGAAAAACGACCGGAGCGTTGAAATCTTTCTCGCTATCGAGCTCTTCTTATTCTTTCGATGAAGAACGCTCAGATATTTCCGTATAATGATTCGGTCCACCTTTTCCCATTCCGGCTTTCCCGATACAAAAAGGTCCTCCTCGTGACTCTTTAAAAATATCTCAAACCCCTCCAAGTCTCTCTGGTAACATCGGCAGGTGTGGGGTGAGGCATTCTTCTCTGCCGAAAGGTATTGAATAAATTGCCCGATGAAATCATCCTGCCCTTTTAAAAGAGCCTCCATTTCATCCGCCTGAAATGATGGAGATTTTGAAAATGCCATTAGAACAGGATTTTATAACACAAATTTCCAATTTATCAATAGGATTTTATTGCAACCCATCAATTTTTCTGAACTTTTAATGTTAATAGGAATTAATATTCTTGTGCTTATTTTCTTATTGACATTTTAAACTATTTTTGTATAAACTTTCTAATACAAACTTTATTTTAAGAGAGGGAGGTGATAGGGATGGCAGATCCAAGGGTTGCAAGAGTAACAGAGATTATTTCAGGTTCTCCTAAGGGGTTTGAAGATGCCGTTAAGATCGGGTTTGCGAGAGCGACTAAGACCTTGCGGGGCATCACAGGGCTGCGAGTGGTTGATTTTCGAGTGGCTGTTGAGAATTCAAAGATTACCGAATACCGTGTAAGAATGGAGGTTATCTTCGTCCTCGAAACATAAAGAGATAATTTCTCAAAAAAACGGCCCTATCCCTTTTCGAGTCGAATCGACTTATTAGGAAGCCATCCTGCAGCAGGGGCAGGAAATAATTCAAATAAAGAATTTATGAATTTTCCTGAGTTCCTGGTTTCCTTATTGGGGATAGGGCTATTTTTTTGCAAGCTTTGGCCTATTTCAGCCGGACCTTCTCCTTCATCATTTTTATTAATTCCTTCTGACTAACCGTTGCGGTCCCAACCTTTCCGACCACAATTCCAGCCGCATGGTTGGCCAGTTCCGCCGCCCTTCGGATGCTGGCTCCTGCCCCCAATGCAAGGGCCATCGTCCCGATGACCGTATCTCCGGCGCCGGTCACATCATAAACCTCCTTTGCCTCGGTCGGCACAAGAAGCGGTCTCTGATGAGGCTCAAAGACAGCCACCCCGTCCTCTCCCCGTGTGATCACCAGCGCATCACACTTCAACCTTTTCAAAAGATTCCTGCCCGCCCTGTCTAAAGAGATTTTATCCGTGATGGAAATTCTCGACGCAGAACTGGCTTCCCCTGTATTGGGCGTCACGACGGTTGCCCCTCTGTAAAAGAAGAAATTCTTTACCTTCGGATCGACCATCACAAATTTCTTTGCCTCTCTGGCCGCACGGATCGTATCGCGTATCATCCCTTTGGTGAGCAGGCCCTTCCCGTAATCGGAAAGGATGATTCCATCAAACCTCTTGATATTCTGTTTTAAATACTCAGAGAGGCTTCGAAGCGTGGAGGCCTTGGGGTGCCGGGTCATCTCCCGGTCGATCCGAACCAGTTGCTGGTGGTGGGCGATGATTCGTGTCTTGACGGTCGTCTGTCTTCCCGTCTCAATCAATATTCCGCCTCTATCGACTCCCATCTCGTCCAGCCTTTGAGTGACCTTCTGGCCCATCTCATCGTCGCCTAAAAGGCCGCACAGAGAAGCTTCTCCTCCGAGCGAGTGGATATTATTCACTACATTGGCCGCCCCTCCGAGGAGAAAGGTCTCTCTCTCCACCACCACCACCGGCACAGGAGCCTCAGGCGAGATCCGGGAGACCCCTCCCCAGATGAACCGGTCTAACATGATATCCCCCACGACCAAAATCCTGACCCCTGAAAAATTCCTGATGATCTTTTCAAACATCGATCACTCCATTAGTCGATTGGTCTATTCGTCACATAGTCTTATGGTCTTTTGACCATCCGACGATCCGACTATATGACTATTTGACTTTATTTTTAAAAAACTCCACCGTTCTTCTAAGCCCCTCCTCAATTCCAACCCTTGGATCATAATTCAATATCGCTTTTCCCTTTTTGATGTCTGCCAGCGAGTGTCTGGGCTCTCCTTTTCTGGGCTCCTCATAAAGAGGAGGGATGTGCGAGCCGATAATATCCTGAAGGATCTTAAGCAGCTGGTTTAAAGATACCCTCTTCCCGCAGGCGACATTGACCGCCTCTCCCTGAGTTCGCTCCGCATTCATCGCAAGAAGATTGGCGTGGACCACATTGTCGATATATGTGAAGTCCCGGGACTGTTCCCCATCTCCGAAGATGACCGGAGCACGGACCGAGATAAGGGCATCGATAAACCTCGGGATGACAGCTGAATAAATGGAATTGGGATCCTGTTTCGGACCAAAGATATTAAAATATCTCAGCGAGATCGTCTCCAACCCGTAAAGTTGAAAAAAGAGCCGGCAATACTGCTCTCCGATAAACTTCTGCAAGGCATAGGGCGAAAGAGGATTGGGGACCATCTCCTCTTTTTTGGGAAGGGTCGGAGTATCCCCATAGGCTGAGGACGAGGCCGCATAGATCACCCGCCTCACCCCTGCATCTCTCGCCGCCATTAGGATATTTAAGGTCCCCCCTACATTAGCTTGATTTGAAGACATCGGATCCTCAACCGATCGCTGGACCGATGGAAGGGCTGCCTGATGAAAAACATATTCGATCCCCTCCACGGCCTTCTGGCAGGTGATCAGGTCACAGATGTCCCCTTCGATCATCTCAAGGAAGGGATAAGCCTCCTCAAAGACTAAATTCTCCCTCTTCCCGGTAGATAAATTATCGAGCACCCGAACCTGATGCCCCGACTTGAGCAATGCCTCCGTCAGATTCGACCCAATAAACCCCGCTCCTCCTGTCACCAATACCTTCGACATACTCTCCTCATCTTTTTTAGGGGGACAGTCCCTCTCAGCTAAAGGGACTGTCCCCTTATTACCTACCTTTTCGGCTGTAAAGGGCAAAATAGAAGAAATAACGCTCAATCTCCTGTAATTGAGAGTTATATTCCTCCCCGCCCAGAACCGCATCACAAAAAACCTCATGTAACCGGGTAATTTCTTTTAGCCGATGATGCCACCTAAGATCAGACATCGTCAAATAGAAGAGTTCCAATGCCCTTTCCACCGAAGACCAGAAGAGCTTCTCATCTCTTCCCTGCCATCGAATGGCCCTGCTGACCTCGCTTCCGATATTTGCGAATTGCTCCGCCAGGGAAAGCTTCTGCCATCCCCCTTCGGATAACTCTTTGTGTTGAAATTTCATCTCAGGTCTTGATGAACCTTTCTACAATCTCTTTAACTCTCTTTTGAATCTCAGGATTCTCTATACCCCTCGAACGATTACCCTGTGACGGCTTTAAATTAATGACAGAATCAAACTGAATAAACTCCTCACCTTTCTTTTGCGGATAGAGATTAATCCCCCAGAGATGTTCCTGCTTCGAACCTGAACTTAAAAGAATCGCTTCTTCATCCGCATGCAACTCTCCCCCGATCGCCATAATTTCCTTTTCGATATCCACCACTCCCTTGACCATATCCCCAAAACCCTCTGCTCCTATTCTGATCAACTCTTTTAGATCAATATTTTTTTCAACTATTTTTATTTTCATCTTTCATTTCCTTTTTTGTCAACTGGCAGAGGCTTCGCTGGGGTAAAGATCGATATTGAAAAGATTGAAGCTTCCCACCTCTGGCTACCGGCAGGCACATGGCCGGGCTTTCCGGAAAGGTGATATCATTTATATTGTGTCCCTTGACCCCGCCTATCCCGCCATTTTCGGTCTCCCCGAATTACCCTTCCCTGCAAAAAACCCTCCATCAACTTCGACCCAATAAATCCCGCCCCTCCGTGCATCTTGAAAACCAGGCTGAAAACAAAAGGATACACGGTAAGCATCACGAGCGGCGTCACCCTCATCCAGATCAACCCTACCGTGGGATCCGTTGCTTCATTTCCAGGATCGTCTCAGGAACAAGATGATCTTTGGCCCACGCCTTTTGTTTCTCATCCAGCACGTCGCCGAGCCCATGCAGGACGTTGCGCGCGGTATAAGTCTTTTTGATGAAGCCCATCGCCCCTTTCAGATATGCCGCCAGGCCCTTTCCCGTGCGCTCCATGACAAGAGCATCGCTCACGGGAAATCCCGCTTTCAAAAAATACCAGCTGTCATAAAGATCCCTCGCGACTGCGGTCTTCCGGTCGGTCAGGGCGACAAGTTTATTGGTCAGCGCTGTTGTTTCATCGGCAATGACAAGAGGCACTCCTAGAAACCAAACCGGTCGATAAACATTATTCTTCCATACACGCCGGCCCAGCTCGATCTTGATATTGGGATGTCCCTTCCCGTAATCAAAAAGGCAGAAAAGCGTGTTCTGTTTGTCCCGGAATTCCTTCGCTTCCCCATGCCGGGAAAGGATCTCACGGAACCTGTCCACGTCCACGGCACTGAACTCCCGGAGCATGTCAAAATCAAGATCGGACGAAAACCTCGGAAGGTTGTAAAAATAATAAGCGCAGGTCCCTCCCTTAAAGGCGATTTTCTCGGGGAAAGCCTTGGCCAGCTCCGTCAGCAAAAGCGACAAATACCGCTTGTGAATATTCCGATCAAAAAGACGGCTCATAGAAGCCCCCGCATCTTTTTTTGTACCGTTTTTGGATAAAGTGCGCTTAGCTTCTCAAGAAACGTCTTATTCAGTTTGGACGTATCATCAATATCCGGAAGATACCCGTAGTAGAAACTGTCCAGGATCGCGCGCTCGGGTAATGCCATCGCCACACCTTCCCGCGTGACCACCCCTTCGGTATTGAAAAATAGATCCCGTTTCATCGCCACATAGGTATAAAGCGTATTTCCGACTTTCTTCCGGTGGACCCGCAGGGCCACCGATCCAACTTCGCCACGGGCCTGAAAATTGATCCCCGCATAAAAAAGCGCTGATTGGAAGGACACATACGAGGGCGACAGGATCCTGTTGGCAAGCTCGTACCGGTTGTAACGGTCATTCAGGGTGTAGTAGCCAGTGGCCAATCGAACCATAAGACCTTTCTCTACCATCCGCACAACACTGATCTTGGCGTTCAGCGCATTCACCCACCATAACATGCGCAAGTCCAGAGGCGTGAACACCGTCCGCCCAGATTCCATGAGTATTTTAAAACGCTCTGAATTGTTCATATTCCACTCATAAGTATACTGATTTGTATACTTATATGTTAATTATAGATTATTCATTGTCAAGCCCAGCGCAACATCGTCGGCTGAACCCCACCGGTGGAAGGTGGCCTGGAGGATTAGACTTGAGAATTGACTTACAAGAAACCCCGTCACTCCCGCCACCAACACCTTTGACGCCTTTTTTTATCACTCTTATTTTCAAAACTATTCTTCATTAAAAAACATTTTTTTGCCAAGGCATCTCATCATTATCAAAAAAGATCCTCATCCAATCTATCCCTCTTCATCCACCTCATTGCGGTTGGGCTGGTAGTAGGGAATGAGTTCATGGAATGTCTGAACGATGGATCGGGTATCCTGAATTTTGGCAAAACCCTCCAATCTTTCTATCCTTTCGTTTAAATATCCCTCTGTGAGAGATTTCCCGAATTTGGCTTTAAATATTTTTGGATGTGCGGTACCTTCAACCCCTTCTTCTGCATTTAAAACTTCCTCAAAGAGTTTTTCTCCTGGTCTGATCCCAGTGAAAACAATGGGGATATCCTTTTCGGGCTCAAACCCGCTCAACCTTATCAATTCACAGGCCACATCATAAATGTTGACTTGTTCGCCCATATCCAGCACAAAAACCTCTCCCCCTTCCCCCATGGAACCGGCTTGTAAAACCAGAAGGACCGCCTCTGGAATGGTTATGAAATAACGCTTCATCTCCGGATGGGTCACCGTCACGGGTCCTCCCCTCCTGATCTGCTCCTGGAAAATAGGGATGACGCTCCCGCGGCTTCCCAAGACGTTCCCGAAACGTACCGCCATAAATTGCGTCTTCTCTCGATGATTCATATCCATGATGACCATTTCGGCCACCCGCTTACTGACTCCCATCACGCTGGTGGGATTGACGGCTTTATCGGTTGAGACGAAGACAAACTTCTCCACTCCGGATTTCTGGGAGAGTTCGGCTAGGATTTTCGTCCCCAAGATATTGATCCGAATTGCTTCTTCCGGAAAGTCTTCGATCATGGGTACATGTTTATAAGCGGCGGCATGAAACACCACCTGCGGAGCTATCTCCCGATATACAGCCGCCATCTTCTCTCCATTCAAAATGTCGCCGAGAACCGATAGCACCTCGAGCCCTGGGTGATCCTCCTTCAACTCCTGCGTGATGTAAAAAAGTTCTGTTTCATCAAAGTCCAAAAGCGCTAGAAGGCTGGGTTTAAATTGGGCAATCTGTCTCCCCAGCTCCGAACCAATGGAACCCCCAGCTCCTGTAATGAGGACTCTCTTTCCCTCGAGACTCTTTCTCACCTGAGAATATTCAATCTGGATGGGCTCTCGACTCAGCAGGTCTTTCAAATCGATCTTTTTGATATCGAGGATGCTGATATTGCGGGACATGATCTCCTTCGTTCCAGGTATGATTCGAATTTCACTAACCCCTGCTTTGTGAAGGTAGGAAACGATATCTCTGATTTCCTTTGAAGGAATGGAGGGCATAGCGATCACAGCCATTTCGATTTCTAAATTCTTGATAATCTCCGGAATATCCTTTCTATCTCCCATGACTTTAATTCCATGGATAAGAACCTTCTCTTTCGACGGGTCATCATCAACAAAAGCCACCGGAAGATAGGGTGAATCTTTGGTTCTCTTCATATCCCGGACGATCTGTTCTCCGGCATTTCCGGCTCCGATAATCAACGTCCTTTTCTGCTCAGTCAAGGATATCTTCGTCCCATGAAGGTAAACCCGTTTGGAGATCATGAAACCTCCGACCAGGATCAAAGAAAGGGTATAGTCAATGAGGAAGACAGATCTCGGAAATCCTTTAAAAGATTCCTCATAGGCAAGAAAGAGGATGAGGCTCGAAAGAATCAATGAGCAAATAGTAAGAATCTTGAATATTTTCAAAAGTTCATAGAGGCCCACATAGGACCAGGTGAATCGGTGAATTTGAAATAGATAGAAAGCGATAATCTTTAAACCTGCAAAGGCGGGAAGGTAAACGAAAAACTGCATGAGGTGAATTTCTGGAATTTCCCCTTCAAAGCGGATGTAAAAGGAGAGGTAAAAAGCCAGGGCAAGGAGAATAGCATCTGAACCAAGAAAAAAAAAGGTTCTTTTCAGAGGGCTCCTTTTGAGAAATTGTTTAAACATCATCCCCTTTTCCCTTCTTTTCAAACCTGTGCTACAGCATAAATCACCTTAAACTCATGATTGGCGACATCCGAAGGAATAGACACCGGAGGAGCATATTCATATGCCCCTTCCTCAAGCTCCCCTTGCAAGGGCTTCAACTCTCCATAAAAAATCTTTTTAAGCAGTTCTTTTCCTTTCATCGTTTTCGGAATAAGGTGCAGGATCACGGCCAATTTTCGAACAGAGGCGATAATCTTTTCCTTCGCACCATTGGGCAAGACCGAAAAAGCGCCAAACATCTCCGTGTTGAATCCTTTTTTTTGCAACAGCTCGCTCAGCTCAGGAACCGAAAAGTACCGGGTACTGAAAGGGCTGGAGTTAAACTCAGACCAGTCTTTATTCACTGTGGCGATCAGCAATAACCCACCCTTTCGCAGAACCCGTCGCACCTCCTCGAAAAAATCCTCAGGTTTGGTCAGGTAATAAATTGCTTCATAAATAATCACAACATCAAAACATTGAGTCCGAAAAGGTAAGATATGGGCATCCAGGCGAAGAAGCGGTATTCTCTCTTGATAGTATCCCTTTGCCCCCTTGACGAGGTTCTCCGTATAATCTCCCCCGAAGACCCTTTTTGCCTTCTTGGCTAGAAAACCCAATCCCTGTCCTGCCCCACAGGCCACTTCAAGAACGTCCTTCCCCTCAGAAAATTGTGCCGCGAAGGAATAGCGGTGGACCATGCGCTCCAATTGGTCCCGTGTCACTCGGTTCCCAGGGACTTCGGTTACGGTGGAGTAGTCAATTCCCATCTCTCTGGATGTCCTTTCTCTTTTTCCATTTGTTCAAAGAAATTTTCCCCTCTTTGGCAAAGAGAGGTTAGACGAGGTTTTCCAAAGAATATGCTTATTTAATTCCGGGCTCCTCAGTGAATGAAAAATTTCCGGACCGCTTCGATTACAAATCCAACTTCTTCATCCGTCAATTCGGGATACATAGGCAAAGAGATCACCTCTGCCGATATGCGCTCTGTCAGCGGTAATTTGAATCGATCGAGACTCAAAACCTTCTGTTTGTGCATTGCCACACGCCAGGAGACGAGGACTTCAACCTCTGTTTTCTGAAGATGGGCCAGAAGCTCATCCCGCTTCTTGCAGCGGATCACATAGTTCTGATAGACATCGAAATAGTCGCCGTCTGATCTTGGAGGAAGGAGAAGTTCAGGAATGCCCGATAGGCCTTCCTCATACATCTTGGCAACGGCCCGTCGCCTCTCGATCCATTGTTCGAAATAATTGAATTTCATATTGAGGATCGCCGCATGGAGATTGTCAAGCCGGGTGCACCATCCAAAGCATTCGATCTCATCGACGGACTCAACTCTCCCATTGTCTCGGAAGGCCCTGATCTTTCTTGCCAATGTGTCATCATTCGTGCAGACCAGTCCACCGTCGCCAGCCGTGCCCAAGACCTTGGCGGGATAGAAGCTGAAGATACCGGTATCGCCGAAAGAGGCACATCGTTTGCCTTTGAACTTCGCTCCTAACGCCTGGGCAGCATCCTCAATCACTTTGAGGCGGTACTTTTCAACGATCTCCATAATTTTTTTCATATTGCAGGCATGACCATTGAGATGGACAGGGATGATCCCTTTCGTCTTGGATGTAATGGCTGCTTCTATCTGGTTCACATCCATATTAAAATCATCTGTGATATCAATCAGAACCGGTGTCGCTCCACATTGCACAATCGCTCCCACCGTTGCCACAAAGGTATGGGCGACTGTAATCACCTCGTCACCGGGTCCGAAGCCGAGAGCACGGGCAGACAGATAGAGAGCATCGGTGCCTGTATTGACTCCGATTGCATGTTTCGTCCCCACATAGTCGGCTATCCTCTTTTCGAACTCCTCTAAGTGTCTCCTCAGGATGAAGTCCCCCCCTGACATGATCTCCTCAAAGACACTGTCAAACTCTTTCTTAAGCTGTTGATATTGTCTGGGGTAATTGACAAACCTGACCTTATACGCCATGAGACCTCCTTATTTTATAGCCTCGAAATAACTTATATTTTGTCATCCCGAATTTATTTCGGGATATAGGTTCTTATTCGCCCCTGGAACCTATCCCCCCAAAACACCTTTTACTGCATTAACGATTGTCTTGGAATCGGGGTAATACTCTTTTTCCAGCACACAACTTGCTGGAGCAGGCACATCAGGCAGCGTTACCCGGTAAACGGGCGCCTTTAGGTATTCGAAAATATTTTCCGACACCCTTGCTGAAACCTCTGCCGCTATGCCACAGGTTTTCCAGCCCCCATCGACAACGACCAATCTGCCCGTTTTTTTGACCGATTCAAAGAGAAGGGTTTCGTCCAGGGGTTTCACCGATCGGAGATCGATGACCTCCACGTCCACCCCGTCGTTCTTCAATTCTTCGGAAGCCTTCAATGATTCAATAACCATGTAGGAGGCGGCCACCAAGGTCACATCCCTGCCTTCTCTTCTGATTGCCCCTTTCCCAATAGGAACGGAATACGCTTCTCTGGGGACTTCTCCTTCCAAAGTATAAAGCCAGCGGTCATCGATATAAACTACGGGATTATTATCTTGTATTGCAGAAATCATCAATCCCTTTGCATCATACGGGGTAGAAGGCATCACGACCTTCAAACCCGGAATATGGGAGAATAAGGCATGCAGGGCCTGAGAGTGCTGAGCTGCCTGTTCGCCTCCCCTATTGATGATTCCCCATATGACCACGGGTACGGAGGATTTCCCCCCGAACATATAATGCCAGTTTGCCGCCTCATTGATGATGGGGTCGAGGGCGTAAAGCATAAAGTCCATTCTCGGATGAACCACGATAGGTCTCATTCCGACGATGGCCGCCCCCACGGCTGCTCCTGTTATGGCATTTTCAGAGACGGGGGTATCAATCACCCTTTGGGGTCCGTACTTCTCCATGAGCCCCCTTGCCGTATTGCCCACATACCACGGGCTTTTCACCCCTTGTCCGATAAGGAAAACGGCTTTATCCATCTCCATCATTTGGTGAATGGCTTCATTGATGGCAAGGCTATATGGAAGTTTTCTACTCTTTAAAGACATATCTCGTTAATTCCTCTTTCCCGGGATACCGGCTATTTCGAGTGAAATCGTGGGCATCCTTAACCTCTGATTCTATTTCCTTTTTTATTGTATCTATACTCTTCCCGGTCAAGACTCCATTTTTAATAAGATATTTTTCAAACCTTCCCAAGGGGTCTTTCTTTTTCCATCGCTCTATCTCTTTCCGGGATCTGATATCCGTATGAGACCCTTGAATATTATCATCTGGACCCACATGCCCGCGTAATCGGTAAGTCATGAGTTCGATAAAAACCGGTCCCCTTCCCCTTCGACACATCTCGACACCCTTTTTCGAAGTTTCGTATACCTTCAGAACATCGTTCCCATCGACCCTATAGCCCTGGATGCAAAAAGGCTTCGCTATTTTGGAGATGTTATTCTCTGGGCGGCATTCTCTAATAGGCATGTGGGTTGAATAGAAATTGTTTTCACAGGCGAATATGATCGGAAGCTTTTTGAGGGCTGCGAAATTGAGTGATTCGTAGAGTACTCCTTCCCCAGTCGCTCCATCCCCAAAAAAGCTCACTGTTACTCTCTTTTCTTCTCTTATTCTTGAAGCAAGGGCAGCACCGAGAGCGAGCGGGATCGTACCAGCCACTATCGGCGCTGATCCGACCATTCCTATCTCAGGGGCGATAATGTGCATGGACCCTCCCCTCCCCCTCGAACATCCGGCCTCTTTACAATAAATTTCCGCGACGAGCTCTCTCATGCCACCACCTTTCGCAAGGTAATGGCCATGGGAGCGGTGGGAACCAAAAATGTAATCTTGTTCAGTCAGGGCAGAACAGACCCCTGCAGCAATGGCTTCCTGGCCCGAATAGAGATGGACCGGACACTGGACCTCACCCCTCAAGATGGGCTCTACGAAACTCTCTTCGCAAACCCGAATTCGAACCATTGATTTATATAATCTTTTCAAAAATTCTTTTGAATATTTTCCCATTGGCCCCTATTTAGAGTCTGTCCATAAACTAAAGATTTTCCGAAAAGTTGTCATTCCGGCGAAGGCCGGAATCCAGTAATTTCAAGACCTTCTGGATGTCGGATCACGTCCGGCATGACAGAAAAAGTGCATTTATAAACGGACTCTATTTAATAATGGTGATGATGGTTTGAGCGATGATTTTTAAATCAATCAAGAACGACCTTTCCCTCACATACTTCAATTGGAGTCTAATCTTCTCTGGCCTTATTTTTTCCATATATGTCTTTTCAGGATCAGGGCTACCCGCAAGGAGGGCGCCTTCATCAGGATTCCAAATGGATGCCCAATCCGTAATTCCAGGCCGAACACTTAATATTGCCTTTTCCTCTTCCGTGAACATATCCACATACATCTGGACCTCCGGCCTTGGACCTACAATACTCATTTCTCCCTTCAAGACATTCAAGAGTTGCGGAAGTTCATCCAGTTTAAATTTTCTAATAAATTTTCCCATCTTTGTGATACGAGGATCATCGTCGGCCGTGGATGGGCCCCCAAGTTTCTCTGCATTCACAACCATCGTCCTGAACTTAAAGATTTTAAAAAGCTTTCCGAATCTCCCTACCCGGCCCCCTCGGTAGAATACGGGGCCCCCATCTTCTCTCTTGATCAGAATGGCTATGGTCACCAATACAGGAGAAACCAATATTAACCCAACCAAAGATGACAAAAAATCGAATGTTCGCTTCAGCATCCTCAATGATCCCCTCTATTTCTCCCCTGTACTACACTCTTTCTTTAACCCGAAAAGCCTCCTCCAGAAAAGCGGCGAACTCAATATCTTAAAAACCCCCCACAGAGATCCTAATCCGTAAGGAAAATGGAGGGCTCCAAAGATTAAAGGCATTGCAACCATATACCTGATACTTCTTTTTTCCAGTGCGATTTGAAGCGAAGCACCCAGGTTTCCTACCCCGTAGGAGCTCAGGATGATCAAAAACAGATAGAAAAAAGGCGCCCAGAATAACCCCAGGGATGCCGACCCAAGAAGAACCGTCACAAAGACCAGTGGGACAAGATGCCGCCAGGAAACCGGTATGATCGGGCTGTAAAGAAATGGGAGGATCGCCCAAACACCATTTGTGAAGTTATGCTTCCAAAACGATTTGATATCAGAAAGGGCATAATAGTAGCTCACAATGTCCGGAACTAACAGTATCTTGCCACCTGCTTTCTTAAGCCTGAGATTAAACTCCATATCCTGGCCCCTCACGAGGTTCTCGTTAAAAAGCCCGACCCGGTCAAATACCTCCCTTCTATAACATCCCCCGAAAACCGTATCAACCCATTTCGGTTCATCGGTTTGAACCCTAAAGTAAGAATTTCCAACTCCAAAGCGGTGGCTGAGACTGGCAACAATGGCTTGGCCTATAAAATTGTCTGTCCGGGGAAGGGTCCTCATGATCCCCCCTACATTATCCGCTCCATACTGACCGAGATTTTCGACAGATCGAGAGATATAATCTTTTTCGTATTGATTATGGGCACTCATCCAGAGGATAATCTCGCCTTTTGCATTTTTGATACCGATATTTAGGGCAACCGGAGTAATTTTCTTTGGGTTCTCAATAAGCCTGATCCATGGATACTGCCGAGCATAACTTTCAATAACTGCCCGGGTTCCATCCTCACTCATCCCGTCAATCACCAGAACTTCAAGCCTTTCCTTTGGGTAGTCATTGTCGATGATCGACTGGAAACAGTCTCCGATAAATCTTCTCTCATTACGACAGGGAATGATAATCGAGATAAATGGTAATTTTTTCTCCATTTTCTATCTTTGTCCCAAAATCCTCTCGTACAACGTTAATAATTTCTGGGCTTCCACATCCCAGTTGTAGTGTTCCCGTATTGCCTTTTGACCTCTTTTCCCCATCACCTCCGCCTCGGCTGGATGTTCGAGCAGCCACTGGATGGCTTCAGCGATTGCTTTAGGATTGAGCGGATCAACGAGAAGCCCGCATTGGGTCTCCCCCACAATCCTGCGCCACAAGAGAAAATCAGAAGCGATCACGGGGATTCCAGCAGACATATATTCAAAAAGTTTGTTGGGTTGAGCCTCCGTATGGTTGGGGACCGGACGGAACACGACGAGACCAATACGCGCTTCACCGAGCATGGCCATTGTTTCCTTATGCCTTTGCCATCCCAAAAAATCAACCCAGTCCCCCCCGGGCAAATTCTTTACTTCACCCTCTAAACCACCCGGACTGAAAATACCGGCGATTTTGAGTCTCACATCCAAGCGATCCGGAAGCAAGGCCATTGCTTTCACCATCTCTTTTGCTCCACGGAGTGCCGACACCACTCCCACATAGGCAACGATCTTCTCCCTTTGCTGATAGGGAATAATCGGATTCCTTATGGATTGGTTCAAAAAGGGAAAGTTCTGAACGGTGACGGTCTTCATAGTCGGAAACCTTCTGGCGATATGGGGGGTGGCTACTACCACCCCATCAAAATATTTTGCCCCCAGCCATTCTCCGCACACAACCATCCGGGACACCATGTGTCTCAGCCAAGAAGGAATCCACTCCCTGGATAAAAGGGCTTGTGAATAATCCTCATGGACATCATAGATAACCCTTTTTCCACGAAGCTTTAGGAGTAGTCCCACCGGCAAAAGCTCGATGTCATGGAAATGAAATGTGTCCGCTTCCTGATTGATAGACTCTTTATAAGCTCCCCACACGGTTTGAGTCATTCTCTTAAAACGGCTCTTTGCCTTGCGGAGAGCTCGAATTCGTACACCATCCACTTCTTCATCCTGATCATGGGGAGCAATGAGAACGACTTGATACCCCGCTTGACATAGAGTTTTGCACTCTTTATGGAAGATTCGGATGTCAAAGGGTGGATGGACAGAGGTAAGATGGCAGACCTTTTTCATATTTTACGGCTTCGAAAATATAATTTGGGGTTTTTGGAGCATACGCTTTATTTTCGCTGCAGATGATGGTAAAGCGACATGAACCATTCATACTTGTGAAATATCTTTTTATAAGATGGATAATCCCAGAAGTTCTTCGGTGGGAGCGCCATAATCTGCTCGAACTCTTCCTGTGAAATCTCCAACTTCTTAATCACGAATTCCTTGTCCTGCTCCTGCAGGTCGACAGGGTAATCCTTTTTCTCAAGTTCTTCAAGAGCCGCCTCACGAGACATCTGCCCCGACCATATTAAGGAAGATAAGTGCATCCTCTTCTTGTCGTAACCAAACTTCCTGGGCAGAATATATCCTTGGAAGAAGCGGGTATAGATGGATTCGAAATGTTTCGCCCCATAATACTTCCAGCATAGGTCATCCTGCAGCGTCTGGAGGGCGTTTTTCTTATCATAATCGATGTAGTCCAGAATCTGAATCCATTGAATCTGCTTCAGTAGAGTGTAGTATACAAATCGGAACGGCCCATAATGCGGAAAAGACTTGAGGGGCCTGGTGCCAAACTGTTTCTGTATGCTTTTGATATATCTCCAATCTCCATGACCTTGAGACCAGGCGGCTACCCCTCCTCCCTCCGTTGCCGTATTGTGCCCACTGAGGATAGACCGAATATTTTCGCGTGCTGCTACCATATACAAAACGGCGAGGATCGCATGGTCCGTTGGAATCTCTGAATCGGGAGTCGAAGCCCTCAAGAAAGAAAGCTGCAAATCTCGAAATTCCTCCCAATCGATGACGTACGTATAAAGATCAATTCCAAGGGTTTTTAAGGCCTTTTCTATATTCCTGACTGCTAATTCCGAATCCCAGCCGTTATCCAGATGAACAGCCAAGGGCCGGAGCCCGAGTTTTTTCGTCACATAGGCTGTATAGGTGCTGTCAACTCCCCCGCTCACGCCGATCACACAATCGTAGGCATTTCCCTTCCCTTTTTTCTTTATTTTATCAACGAAACTCTCAAGGGCCCCGGGTTCTTTTTTCCTCAGATAGGATTTTCCTTGAATCACGGTCTCATACTTGTCGCAATGAGAACATACTCCTTTATGATCAAACCAAATATCAGGATCCGATGTATCCATAATGCATTTTGTGCATATTCTGTAATCTTTCACCATGGAATCCTTTCCTTTCAAGACGGGAAGGCCTTTTGCAGATCATGTATCGACGGATAAGTAATTAATACCGCGCGATGTTTCCCATGGAAGACAAACATGCTTCCTGCCGCGACTGCGGATGCCCCTCCTTGTACTACAGCTTCCACGAAATCCTCAACCCTCCCTGCACCTCCGCAGGCGATTACTGGAATGGATACAGAGTCAGTTACTTTTTTGATCATCTCGATGTCATACCCCTCCATCGCGCCATCCCGGTCTATCGAATTGAGAAAGATCTCGCCTGCTCCCAACTTTTCCATTTCCTTTACATGGTCCACGAAATTGAGTTTTGCCTTCCTTCTCCCACCATAAGTTAATATTTCGTATTTTCCAAAAGCACTTTTCTTTACATCGACCGCAACGACAACACTCTGGCTACCGAATCGCCCGGAGGCTTCCTTCACAAAATTGGGATTTTCAATAGCATAGCTATTGATGATCACCTTTTCAACCCCCAAATTGAACACGGTTTTGATATCATCGAGGTCTCTTAAGCCTCCTCCGTATGAAAGGGGCATAAAACATTCGCTTGCAATTTCCGAAATCAATTTGATCCGAGGGGGCCTCCCCTCCACCGAAGCCTCAATATCGAGCAAAACCAATTCATCTACTTCCTTATCGTTAAAAATCTTAACGGCATTAATAGGGTCCCCCACATATTTCGGGTTTCTAAATTTGACCGTTTTGACTAAACCCTGGCCTTTTAATAGCAGACAGGGAATGATTCGTGTCTTCAACATATTAGCAAAACTCGACGAAATTCCTTAATAATTTCATGCCAAACTTGTGACTTTTTTCTGGATGGAATTGAGCTCCATAAATGTTCTCTTTTCTTACTGCAGAAGCGAATTCGTACCCATGGAACGTTTTTGTCAGAATGTCGCCCTCGTTCTTACAGACGACATGATAGGAATGGACAAAGTAAAATCTCGACTCGGGATGCATCTCTTCAAACAAAGAGTTCTTCTGACAGATATTAACCAAATTCCAGCCCATATGAGGGATTTTTATGTGCCTTTCTCTCTCATCGAATTTGAATCGAACCACTTCCGCATCTATCCACTCCAGTCCCCTCGAGTTACCTTCTTCGCTCTTCCGTGCAAAAAGCTGCATCCCAAGACAGATCCCCAGGATAGACGTCTTTTTCCGAATCACCTTTTCCTCGAGAATAGGAAGAAGCCCTAAGGTACTAAGATTTCTCATCCCTTGATCAAAATTTCCCACCCCTGGCAGGATCAGCTTCTCCGCCCCTTCAATGTCTAAGACCTCCGAAGAGATTGTCCCTTCAGCTCCGATCTTTTTTAACATGTTCATTATGGAACCGAGGTTACCCAGTCCATAATCGATAACGACGATCTTCATCACTCAAGTCCCTAAACGGCTATTCCTGCCTCTCTCATGAGGTCAATGGCATTTTTTTTCCCCTCGGCCTTCCCTTCTTGCGCTCCGCTCTTGTTCAATTCCTTCTTCTTATGAAATTGAGCTTTGATACCTGAGATAATTCCCTCCGGCGTATCAGCTGGAAAGGCCCATCCCGATAAGATCTGATCCGAAAAAAGCTCTTTCCCATAATCTCCGACCACTATGGAAGGGACACCCAGATCTTTTGCCTCCAAGACACTCGACGAGTAGAAGGTCAGGTGTAAATCCAATTGGCGAAGAAGGGCATAAAGGGGCAAATTTGTGGCCAGGTCAACCTCTCCATTTGAAATCCCATTTTCCCGGACCAACTTCTTGAAAACATCCCTCTCTCGTAACTTCCCGGGGTGGACTCTCAACCACCAAAAGCATGAGGATTCGGTTTGCCTCATTGTGTCGAAAATAGTCGCCAATTTCTCGTTTTCCTCATAACCGACCGTATAAAGAACATGTATCAAATGCCTTTTATTTCTTTTAAAGTTTCCTATTTTGTTGTCATAATATTTGACCATTTCACTTTCGGAAGAACGCCAGAGGTCGAGGAAAAGATTTCCGCTTACATTTGGTCTGTGCCACTCAGAAACTCTGGAGCTCCATTCTCTGATTGCTTCGGCTTCGAAATCACTCCACACCCAGAAGAATTTAGGTAATAGTTCATACCCTGTCTCCGGCATGTTGTTCCAGCGTCCGTACGCCCAGTGCAGATTTCCCTGAAGGCCATGCTGAATATCCGCGGAAATAACTCCCGCCTTTCGGCAGGCGAGGTTGAAGGCCATGCCCCCAATATTGTAATAACTAACGACAAAGGCTAATTGAGGCCTGATTTCCTTAAGAACCCGCTCGAAAAAACCTGCATAATTTACGGTGAGGATGACTTCATCCTTGATCCTTCTTAGAGTAGGCAGAAATATTCTCAACTCTTTCGACTCAATGAAATCGATGAACTCCTGAAACCTATCCAGTCTCTCTTCCCCCGAATCCTTACTTGAAGAGAACAAGGACTTCACCCGCACCCAGTCCAGAGAGGGTTGAATAAACATGGAAGACGTTCGTCTTGGGGTAAAATATTTATGAGAGGGGGTCATTAGGATGAAAGGAATACAATGTTCCTCTAACTCGCTGACCAAGGGATCACAATATTTTTCATACCACGAATCAATCAGGTACGAGAACGAAACCCCATCGCTCAAAAAGATAACCTCCGCTCTCCGAGGCTTTGCGTTTTTCAAGTAATCTTTCAGGTAGCCATGACCAAATTTCAGAAGGCCTCTCATCTCTTGCGACAAGAGCCTCGCCAATCGCCATCCTTTCGAAGCAGACCTCACAGAATGGTAGAGAGCAGGATACATGGAATAGTTGGTTAAGTTAGTGGCAAGCTCCAGACGAACGAGTGGCCAGATATGAATCCCATCGATCATCCACTGATCAACCGGAAAACGTCCTTCCACTTCGTTCAAAAGATCCATGATGTCTGCTATCTTCATGTTATTTTCAATACCAGGCCTCTTTATCGTATTCTAACCATCGCAAAAAAGAGCTTCTTCCCATGAGTGATGAGAAAAAAGGGATCGCCCCAGGCAATGTAATTGAGTAGGAAAAAAAGAACGCCAAAGGCAATAGCTTTAATCCCAACGAATGACCACAGGTTCAAATCTTTAAAAATTAGGAGAGAAAAAGAGAAGATTGCCGACAGGATGAATATGGAAATAAACTTTCTATACTCCCAGTGAATAATCTCGAATGCATGTCCTATGAAACCGATAAAGAAGGTCCCTATCACCTGGGCTAACATCGTAGCCACGGCTGCGCCGAAGAGGCCGTACCGGGGTATCAGTAACCAACTCAACAAAATATTTGAAACAGCCCCTATCCCTGTCCCGATGGCAACGAATTTGGTAGCTTTTTTCACAAAGAAGAGTATGTTGACCAGAAAATAGTAGATTCCACCCAGAACAAAGTAGAACGCCAGGAAAGGAACAATGATATAGCTCTCGTAAAAGGCTTCCGTGGTCAGGATGAAAATGGCTTCTTTTGAAAAAAGAGAAATCACGGTTCCGAGCAAGCAGTACATGACCACCAAAAACAGGACGATATTTTTCAGATGGTCCAGTTCTTCTCGCTTGTTCGTCGATAGAATACCCATCGAGATTGGAACATAAGCTTTGTTGATCCCGTCTGAAACGACACCGATGATGCTCCCGAACATGAAGCCTATATTATAGAGCCCCGCGGACCCTGTGTTGACCAAGTAGTTAAGAAAAAGTTTGCCGGTGGCATTTGAGATTTGACTGGCGAGGGAGTGAGGGACCAATGGCAGGGAATAGCGCAGGGCCTCCTTTAGATAAAATTTATTAATGCCAAATACGACGTCTTCTCTTAACGCATAAATAGATGTCATAAAAAACAGGACAGCCGTAATCAAGGTGGCTGTCAGTGGGCCTTCCGCTCCCCACCCGGCAAAAACGACAAGGCTTATTGCCAATCCCACGTTTACCACAAATTGTGTTAATGAGAGGATGGCGTATTTTTTCGTTTGTTCTCTTGTTTGGAGTAATCCCAGATAGATAGTAAAAAAGGGTTGAAATATGACTACTCCGATGCCGAGGACCACAAAGGGCCAGAAGGGTATTTCACCGATGACCGGTTTGAAGAGAATTTGACCAAAGAGTATCAGCAATCCTCCCACCCCAATCGAAAAGATGAGAATGAACGTGAGGATGGTCCCCCAGAAAGCCTTCAGTTTCTCGGGTTCAAACCGGTAATCAAAATAGAAACGCGTCATGGCTCCATGGAGGGAGAGCATCAGGAAAATGGTAAGGAAGCCGTTGATGGAGTTCACCACAGCCAGAATTCCATAATCGTTCGGCGTGAGGTAACGGGTATAAAGAGGCAGCAAGAAGAAAGCGATACCGTTCTGGAGAATCGTCGTAATCGTATAGATGGCTGAGCTTTTTCCAAGTCTTTGAATTAAGGACATTAGGGTTGATCTACCGAAAGGGGAAATTTGTTCCTATCTTCCTCGCCCGAACATATCCCACTGCAGGGGAGTCCCTTGGGGGATCGATTTCTTTGATCTCTTTCCCAACACATCCCTGAGATATTTGGGCGGCAGGCCAAACCCGGGCCGGATGGACCTCACATTCTCCTCCGAAAGAATTTCGCCTTTTCTAATATCTCTCACGGCAAACAAGGAGCGTCTGAAGACCTTGCTCTCTTTCTCACTTTCTGTTGGTCCATAATGTATCTTGCCGGTCGCTTTCTCGACCATCCGGATATTGGAGACCAGTTGTTTAAATTCTTCAGGTTCGAGAGAGAAGAAACTGTCCGGGCTCTTCACTTTTCTCGACAAGGTGAAATGTTTTTCCACCATCACGGCTCCAAGACTGACGGCTGCAATCGATACCCCGATCCCAAGAGTATGGTCCGATATTCCCACCGGCAACCCGAACAACTCTCTCATGTGTGGAATGGTCTTCAGATTCATTTCCTCGGTCCGGGCAGGATAACTGCTGACGCATTTGAGCAGAATGACCTCCTTAGCCCCTGCCCCTCTTGCAGTTTCAACGGCATCTCTGATCTCTGAAAGGGTGGCCATCCCGGTCGACAGGATGACCGGTTTCTTCGTTCTCGCCATGTATTCAATGAGGGGCAGATCGACCAGTTCAAAAGATGCAATCTTGTGAATCAACACCTCCAGGTCTTCGAGAAAATCGACGGCTGTTCTATCGAAGGCCGTAGATAGGAAGATCAGTCCTGAATCATCAGCCACCTTTTTCAATTCCTTAAACCAACTCCATGGTGTATAAGCCTTTTCATAGAGCTGATATAATGTCTGCCCTTTCCACTTGGGGTGTTTGACCTCGAAATATTTATTCTTTATGTTCAGGGTCAACGTATCAGGAGTGTAGGTCTGAAATTTTACGATATCTGCACCGCACTCCTTCGCCCTCTTCACCATTTCAACCGCTTTTTGAAATTTCTGGCAGTGGTTGGCCGATATCTCAGCGATGATGTGGCAACGGCTTGAAATCTTGAATTTAATCATTTAATCCCTCGTATATTTATAGAGCACGATCGATTCACCCGCTTTGAAAGCGCGCTGACAGAATCGATAACCGGCTTTTTGGAAGGCCTTTTCCGAAACAATATTTCCCTCCAGGATTTCCGCCCTTACTTCTACGACCTTTCGATTTTCTCTCAGATATTTAAGGGTTGCCTTCGATAGAATCTTATTCCCCAAACTTCTCTTGAGAAAATCCGGGTTCAGATTGATGCTCACAAAGGCCCAATTCCCATTTTTCCTCTCGAATCTGACTTGGCCCAATTTCTCTGACTTATCATTTTCAGCCACATAAATTCTGGTGTCCTTACTCCTGGCCTTCTTTCTAAACCATTCGACGTGGTGTGAATAGTCGATTTCCTTCTTATCAAAGGACCATCTTCTTGCTTCAAGTTGATTTCTCCAGACCCACAGATCATAACAATCCTTCTCATTCACTTCTCTTAAATGAAGACTGCTACCTTCTTTGAGAGAACTCACGATCCGGTCGATCGCCCTTTTCACTCCCTTTCCGTCAATGGTCGCTCTTCCTTTCTTGCTTCTCTCTTTCCTCATTTCGTAAGGAAGGAGTCGGTCAACCTCTCTCTTTAACTTATCGAGCAAGCCCCTATCTCGATACCAGCCTGCGTAGCTAATAAAACCCGCCTTTTGCCACCCTTTTATATTAGGCAATTGATTATCGGATAGACCAATCACGATGGTAGGCACGCCAACTCTTGCCAGCTCATACAGGGTTTGCCCCCCTCCGGAAATGGCGAGATCAGCATTGAGCATTACTTTCTTCATCCCCTGCGCATCCGGAAAATAGAGAAGTACCGTAAGAGGGCCCTTCAAATTTCCTATCTCAGTTATATTCTTAAATCCTCTTCCCACCACCACTTCTTTTCTGATTCCAGGATAGGTCTGGATCAGGTGCTTTAGTATCCTTGGAGTAATCTTCCTGTCATCTCCCCCAAAGGTGATCATCATCGTTTCAACTTCTTTTCTTATCTTCCTCTTCGGAACTTTAGAAAACTCCTTCCTCAAGGGGGTGTAGTCAATACCAAGCAGATAAGTCACGCCCTCTCTTTCTGGATAACGACGTTTTTCAGCACCGATGGCACCGTTGATGACAATGCCTTCCGGATAATCGAGCCTCTGCGTATCATCGAAATAGACCGCATAATGAACCATTCCGCAAACTTCTTCGTAAAGATTTCTATCCGCCAAATAGGAGTCGACCAAAGCGACATCCGCCTCTCCTATCATTTCAAACAATTCAGCTCGTCGCTTCAGCCAGTTAAATATTTTGTGTCTCTTCCCTTTGAGTAAGTCCCTCACAGAGTTGTCCCCGTTTACAATGAGAGTTACCTTAAAGTCCCTTTCTCTGAAACCCTCATAAAACGAGAGACAACGAGTGATATGTCCAAATCCCCGGTCTCTTCCTCCCTCCGTAAGAATCACCAATTTCATAAAGGACTATCTCTTGAAGTAGTACCTGGCCAGGTTTAGGTCATCTCCATCGTCAACTTCGATCGAATACTTTCTATCCTCTTGAATAATTCCAACCATCCTCTTCCCAAGAAACGTGTGAACCCCCGACCGGTTTTCACTTCTCATCAATACGTTTCTCTTCATCGCGACGATGGCGCCATCCAGAAGATACATAGGCTTCACATCCTGGGCCCGGTAGGTTTTCACATTCTTCAAAAAGGGCGATAGTAGGCCCTTTTTGTCCATTCGCTTCATCCACTGAGGATACTGGCTCACGGGGTAAACTGTAACAGCGGAATCCGCATCTTTCCTTATCATCTCCCGAAGGACCTGATCGATCTGGCCCTTTTTCCTGATGGGGATGTTTGCCTGAAGCCATACGACGATATCGGCCAGATACCCTTCCTCACCTTTCAGAAGCCGGACGACATGTCGCAGCGCCTGCTCGATCGGTGCCGTATCGGTCGAATACTCCTTGGGCCGTTTCACCACCTGGACATCGTACTTCATCGCAACCCTGGCAATCTTTTCATCATCCGTGGAGATGACAATCTTATTGACCATATGGGATTGGAGGGCGGCCTCGATTGCATAGGCAATGATCGGCTTTCCGAAGAAGGGAATGATGTTCTTGTCCTTCAATCTTTTGCTTCCCCCTCTTGCAGGGATAATGCAGAGAATGTTCATACGTCTCCTTTGGATGGAGGGTGCTTCATTTCATTCCATGCTTTCAGTTCTTTCACCATGCCGTCATGGATCCGATATAATTCTTCGTCCGTAAAATCGGTGAAGTTCACGCTGATCTTCTCTCCTTGTTCATCGAGCCCCAACAAATATGCTTCCTCATTCTGGATCTTCCCACGGGCTAAGGCCATCTGATAAAGCTCGGTCCCAGGGTAAGGCGTCAAAAAGAAGATGACCTCAGGGGCCAGATTCAACTCCTTGCAAAAATCGATTGTTTCTTGAATCGTTTCTTTTGTCTCCCCTGGATAACCGATCATAAACGAACAGTCAGCCCACCCGAGATATTTTTTCGTCAGACGAATGGCATTTTTGGCCTGTTCGACAGTCACCTTCTTCTTAATGAAATCGAGCATCCTTTGACTCCCAGATTCAATTCCGTAGCCGATCAAAACACAGCCTGAATCTGCCAGGGTGGCCACCAGCTCTTCTGTCATAAGATTCACTCTGCCAGCACATCCCCAGGTGAACTGTTGACCATGTTTTTTCCCCAATTCCTTGATTCGTCTGCAAAATTCATGGACGAAATCTTTTTTCATAACGAACTCATCGTCGACAAAATGAAAATAGGTTACTCCGTATCGCTTGTGAAGTAGATCTATTTCTTGGACGACATTTTCCGGGGACCGGTGCCGATAGCCCAACCCCATAAAATCGTGATAGCAGTAGATGCATTGGTAGGGACACCCCCTCGTGGCAAATAGATTCATCGAAAGCGGTGTATCCTGATCTGCCGAACCATCAATCCATTTGTTCCGATTCGGGGCTCCAACGGGATTTTTCAAGTAGATCTCCATGGAGAAAAGGTCCCATGCCGGCAGGGGTATGGAATCGAGATCCATTATCGGGAACCGCTTCCCATTCTCGAATATCTTCCCAGAAGCGTCCCTGTACCAGATCCCCTTCACTTCAGACAGATCTCCCTCCCCTTTCAGTACTTTCATCAACTCCCTGACTGTATCCTCCCCTTCACCGACACACACGACATCGACCGGATTCCTCTCCAGCATCAGTCCGGGAACAGAAGAACCTACACTTCCACCCACAATCCTTTTCTTATCCGGATGGTATGTCTTAAGTAGTGAGAGAAGCCACTTTATATATTTGTAGGTCGTGACAATGCCACCGATTCCGACAACATCGAAAGAAGCCCTTTTGATCCTCTCCTCCACCTCTTCCCGGTCCCATCGGTGGGCATTGATATCCAGAACCTCCACCTCATGCCGGTCCTGGAGCAATATAGAAGCAATATAGCCGAGGCCCAATGGAAAGACATTGGGTTTCGACCATTCTCGAATGGGAGGATTGATCAGGAGAATTTTCATTTTTTTAGCAGAAACATGATGTCCAGATTATCATTGTTGACGTACTTAAACAGTTGGACCTTGACCGGCTTCAGATCGGAAAAGGTTTTCCTGAAAGCCTTTGCGAAGTCCGTCTTCCAGAGTAAACCCTTCTCCCCCCGATACGGAATCTCTTCATATTTCTCCGAATAATACTCATAGCCCCAGATATACTTCCGGCTGCAACGATAGATCTCCTTTAAGGCCTTCTTGATATTTTTGGGACTGATATGGATGAGAACTCCAGAGGTAAAAACGAGGTCAAAATATCCATCTTTAAAAGGGATATCAAAGATATTCCCCTTAATGATCTGAATCCCCTTAGCCCTTTTCTTTGCCATCTCCACGGCGTAATCCTGGGGCTCGATTCCATACAGGTTATCAAACCCCATCCTTTGAAGGCACAAAAGTTGATTTCCAATATTGCAGCCCACTTCAAGAATCCGCATGGAACGGTCAAGTCCGTTCAGGAATTGACCGTTCATCTCTGTCCGGGTCACTCCGAAATTGCGCTTGTAGAGCCTCTCCATGGCGCTCAGGGAAGTCCGGTTCCGATCCGTATACTCTTGGCCAAAATCCCCCGCCCATTTTTCAATCTGCCGATTCGATTTCCGCATGATCCCCACTCCTATCTCAAATCCTCACCTGAATGCCCTTCTCTCTCAAAAAATGTTTGGTCTCCAGAGGGGTCATCTGGGTGAAATGATAGATGCTTGCTGCAGCCACCGCTGAGGCCTTTCCCTTGACCAGGACTTCGAGCATATGGTCATAACTCCCTGCCCCGCCGGAAGCAATCACCGGGATGGAAACCGCATCGGCCACGGCTTGAATTAATTCTGTATCATACCCTTCCATCGTCCCATCTCTATCGATAGAGGTCAGCAATATTTCTCCTGCCCCCAGTTGTTCAACCTCCTTCGCAAAAAGAATAGGTTCCTTTCCCGTTGGCTTGGTTCCGGAATGAATAAAGACCTCATGTTTCCCGTCGGCCGACCTTTTAAAGTCGATGGAAATCACAATGCACTGGGAGCCGAACTTCCGGGCCGCTTCTCTGATCATCTCCGGCTCCTCAAAGGCGGCGCTATTGATCGCCACTTTGTCGGCACCGCAGCGGAGAAGGGTTTTTACGTCCTCCACTTTCCGAACCCCTCCTCCCACGGTCAGAGGCATCAAACACTCATCGGCAAAATCATCGACCAGTCTGAAGTCCGGGGATCTTCCTTCCTGGGTGGCACTGATATCGAGAAAGATCAATTCATCCACCTCGCGCAGCCGGTAAACCTTGATGGCTTGCAGAAGACTTCCCACTCGCCTCCAGCTATCGAAGCGGACTCCCTTGACAAGGGTGAAATTTTTATAAAGGAGTATGGGAATGATACGAGTCTTGATCACCTTGACCCTCTCAAAGAGACAAGAAGTTACTGAGCAGTTTGAGACCTAATTGCAGGCTTTTCTCGGGATGAAACTGAACCCCTATCACATTTTTTCTATTCACTGCCGAGACAAAGTTTCCGCAATAAGGTGTCAAGCAGAGAATATCCTCCCGGTTCTTGCAAGCGAAGTGGTAGCTGTGGACGAAGTAAAAATCTTTTTCCGAGGGTATGTTCCTGAAAAGGGGGTGAGGTCTCTTGAGCACGACCTCATTCCAGCCTATGTGGGGGACTTTTACCCCGGGTCCATCAGGCTCAAATCGAACCACTTCTCCGGGGATCAAATCTAATCCCGCTGTCTCTCCGTCTTCGTACCCCCGGCTGGCAAGAAGCTGCATCCCCAGACAGATTCCAAGAAACGGAATCTCCTTCTGAAGAACCTCTTCTTTTATAGTCTGCTCGAGGCCAAGCTCTCTTATATTGCGCATCCCGTCGCCGAAGGCTCCCACTCCCGGAAGGATAATGTAATTTGCCTCTTTAAGATCTTCAGCCCTGCCAGTAATCACGGGCTCTCCCCGACATTCTTCGATCGCCCGGGCGACAGAGTCGAGGTTTCCCATAGCGTAGTCGATAATGGCCACTTTTTTCATCGGAGGGGATCACTCGTCATTGTCATAGTTGATCTTTGTCAGATTTCCGTTTTTATCTTTAATGAGGTTTCCCCGCGAATCGCAGACGAAAAGCTTCTTATTGGTAAAACGGTCGCAGACCTTGATGAACTCGTCCAGACTCATGTCGATCTCTTTAAGAATTTCCTCCAGCGGATAACCGAGATAGACCCACGGAAATTTCCCGTCGTGAAGTTTTACTAATTGGGTTGCTTCCTGCCTCGTGATCCTTCCGCGCCTCACATGTATACATGCCAAATCGGTTGCACGGCCAAAAGCAAATTTCAGAAATTTGAAATAATCATGAATACCTGTTTGACAGTTGTCGAGGTTTTCGTAATTCACCAAAGAACCTTCGACCGCCCGATGATAAGTCCTGAACCCATAGGCCTGAGCCACCAGAGCGTTATGATAACCGTCCCAGGGAACATAATATCCAAGAAAGATTCCTGTGACGCCCACCCTTCTCAAATCGTCATCCGTGGGGTAGGTATATTGGACCAAATCCTGCTGCCTGACAATATTCTGTCTAACCAGATCGGATACCCTCAGGCCGAGCAACCCGCCGAACTCTTCCAACCACCTCCGCGTGAGGGTATTGTTCTCCGCCGCGCCGGCAGGCCCCCCATATTCGTTCTGCGAGTTCTCCCCCCATACGATGAGAGGGATCTGCATCTGAACGGCGATCCTGACCGGGATGGTAAATATGGTGACATGCTCAGGCCACGAGATGTCACCGATCTCAGTCAGGGCCAGATAATTGATTTTTCTCCTCACCACTGGGTTCGTCGTCACCTCGATGTAATCGACTCCAAGCCTTTTTAGGTTTTCGATATTGTACCGCCCGATCTCGGAAAGCTTGTCCGTTGAGGAGGTAACGCATAAAGGCGTCATCCCGAGTTCAAGCATGGTAATGACCTGGTAGTGACTGTCCTTACCACCGCTCACCGGAACGATGCAATCATAGTTGCTCCCGTCTTTTGACCTGTAACGCTCCAGAATGCGAAGCAGCTCCCCTTTTCGCACATTCCAGTCAATCTCCTTCCGGCCTTCGTAGGAACGGCAGGCATTACAGACCCCTTCCTCGTCGATATGGAGGTCGGGCTTGGTCTCGGGCATGATGCAATGTTTGCAGTATCTAATCATGCTAAGCTCTCCTTTAATGTCTTGATCACATAATGGACATCCCTGTCCGTCATGCCGGGATGAATGGGAAGTGTCATGGTTCGGCGATAATAATCTTCCGCCTTTTTGCACATTCCCTTTTCATATCCCAGTCGACGGTAGTAAGGATGAAAATAGACCGGAATGTAATGAACCTGCACACCGATGTTCGAGTCTCTTAATCTCTCAAAAACTCTTTTTCGTTTGGAAGCATCTTTCAGACGGATACAGTATATATGCCAGGCTGACTTCACAGAGGGCCTGGTCACAGGTAAAACGATTTCCTCCAATTGAGAAAGTTTCTCATTATAGAGAGCGGCAATCTCTCTTCTCCGCTTTAAAAACGCACCGATCCTCTTAAGCTGGCTTCTTCCAAGTGCACACTGGAAATCTGTAATTCGGTAATTGAAACCAAGGGCCTGCATTTCAGAGTACCATGGGCCTTCATCCTTCTCCATCAATGCTTTCCTTTCCCTCACGATCCCATGGTTTCTCAACATCAAGAGCTTCCGGTAAAGCTGCTGATTGTTGGTGAGAATAGCACCTCCCTCTCCAGTTGTAATCGATTTCACAGGATGGAAACTCAAAATGGTCATATCCGAAAACCGTCCATCTCCCACCCTGATCCACTCGCCCCGCCTGCCCCGCCTTGAAAGTCTGTATTCCGCACCCAGGGCATGGGCAGCATCTTCGATGACCATCAAGCCATGCTTCTTGGCAATCCTTCTTATCTCATCCAGGTCACATGGGTGACCAGCAAAATGCACCTGGATAATGGCTCTGGTCCTTTTTGAAATTCTTTTTTCGATCTTACGGGGATCAATGTTGATCGTATCTTCCTGGATATCCACGAATACGGGTCTGCCTCCGCAATAAAGGACACTGTTTGCTGATGCGGCAAAGGTGATCGGAGAAGTGATCACTTCATCTCCAGCCTTTATCCCCGCCGCAAGACAGGAAACATGCAAAGCTGCCGTTCCATTAGAGACGGCTACGGCATATTTCGCACCCGTATAACTACAGAGGGCATCTTCGAATTCCTTGATGGCAGGCCCCTGGGTGATCCAGTCTGACTTTAAGACCTCGATGACAGAGGAGATATCTTTTCGGTTGATAGATTGGTGACTGTAATGAAGATATTTATTCAATCTCAACCCCCTTTACGATCTCCCCAAGCTCTGAGACTGACAACCATTGGTCGTTCCTATCACTCCGATATGTAAACCCTTCCGGCACATAGGGATAGGGGTCATATTTCTTGAAGGCATTTCCCCTCGCAACCGTAGGCGGCAGGATGATATAAATTCCATTATAGATTTTGGTATTTCGTGCTTCGTCCTCCGAGATCAGTGTCTCGTTGATCTTCTCCCCCGGTCTCACACCGATCACTTTGAAAGTACATTCCGGTTCAATGGCTTTGGCTAAATCTACGATCTTCATTGAGGGAATGACGGGGACGAAAACTTCTCCTCCTTCCGCCTCATAGAGAGACTGAATCACTACCTCCACTCCCTGCTCTAAAGTGATCCAGAACCTAGTCATGCGGTCATCGGTGATAGGAAATTCTTTAACCTTCTGTTTTTTGAGGTTGAGGAAAAAAGGAACCACACTCCCCCTGGATCCGACAACATTTCCATAGCGCACGACAGAAAAGATAACCCTTCCGCCCGCATAGGCATTGGCAGCAATAAATATTTTTTCAGCAGAGAGTTTGGTTGCTCCGTATAGGTTAATAGGAATAACAGCCTTGTCGGTCGATAGGGCAATAACCTTCTTGACTCCCTTATCGATGGCCGCGTCGACAATGTTGTCTGCTCCGACCACGTTCGTTTTGACGGCCTCGGTGGGGTTATATTCAAGGGCAGGGACCTGCTTTAGCGCAGCAGCGTGAATTACGTAATCGACCCCCTCGAAGGCCCTGTAAAGCCGGTCTTTGTCTCTTATGTCTCCCAAGAAATAGCGGATAGGATACTCACTATCGGGATAAACCTTGGCCATCTCGCTCTGTTTGAATTCATCGCGGCTGAAGATGATTAGTTTCTTAGGCCTCTCTTTTTTAAGAACGATTTCAGTGAATTTCTTCCCAAAGGATCCTGTGCCACCGGTGATGAGAATTACTTTGTCGTTTAGCATAGTTTACACCTCGAAAATTCTAACATCTCTCATTCATAGGAGCAGGGAATAGTTTTATTTTTAAATGAGACTATCTGCACAAAGTCCGCATGATCTATCATCAGAATTACTTAGAACTTTATCCCCTTTAATTCCATATCACTTCTCTCCGATTTCCCTTTCTTCTTAAATTCTAAATACTTTTGTAGAATCCAACCCCTTCTGCTTTGCTAAAGATTTGATGTACGAGGTTTGTTCCTGCATCGAAGTGATCAGAATGGCATCAGGGTTTAATCCCTTCATTTCCTGCAAGTTAAGGACTTTATGGCCGAGAAATTTCTTGCCCTGTTTGTCTCCGTCTTCGTCTGTAATGCCTACCAATTTCATATCTGATCCTTGAAGAGTAATATACGCAACCTCCATCTCGTCACTTACCCCACAAAATGCAACCCGTTTCACCCCGTCCTCCTGCATCTCAAGGAGTCTTTTCGAAATCACTTTTTTCATTTCCGCATAGTGTTGAATATTATAAAAAAAGAAATGTACCATCAGCTTCGACTTTTCTGCAAAACCTTTTGGGGTCAAATAGTATGCAATTCTTCGTGGTGGAAACCCTTTCAACCTGATCAAGCCCCTTCTGGCCATTCTCTTGATACAGGCATTGGTTACTCCCAAAGCGATCCCAAACTTATGAGAAAGCTCCCGCTGGGAGACCTTCGGGTTCTGCTCGATCTCTCCTAACAACTGCAGATCGCGCATGCGATCGGAAGGCTTAAAAAGTTGATCTTGTAGGCTATTGTTCATTTTTTGAACAATAATAACCCAAAAAAAAGGTTTGTCAAGAAAAATATTGAATGATTAATGAAAATTGGGAGAGGGGGTTTTAAACCAGGGCAGGAGCAATGCAATCCAACTTTTTAATAAACCTTATAAATCTCTATCCGACACCCCTCCATTCTCCCTTCGGGACCTTGGAGGAGTAATAGCCGATCATTAGACCAGTTTTCTGAAAATCCAGGGCAATCCTGGTCTATCGTGCAGGAGTTAACCACCACGATCTTCACGCCCTCTTTTTGAATACGGTCAATTGCCTCTCCCCATGACCCTGGCATCTCCATAAATCTCCCATCCGCATAAAAAGCCAATCTCGAATATCGTTTCGGGCCCATGATGACTGACCCCTGAAAGCCTTTTTCCTTAAGCCAGAGCCCTACCTCCTTTTGAAGGAGTTTTTCTGCGCTTCCCGAGGAAACTCCCTGGATGAGGAATGCCGTGACAAGAAAAACAGCAATCAGGTGAGGTAGATATTGTCTTAACTTGCCATATCCTCCTGTGAGATGACGAAATCTACGAGAGGCCACTTCGGATATAAAATTCAAACCATGTCCTGCAAAAAAGAGAACGGGTAAAACCAGGGTGAGGCCATGCCGGGTGCTGAAATAGTAAATCTGTCTGGCATAGAATACTGACATAACGAATAAAGCCGCAAAGATAAAAGAGAGAAACCAGTCAGGGGATTGGAAACCCTCTTTCTTCCTTTTCCAGAACCCCAATAAAATAAGTAAAATAAGTAAATTTGTAGATTTAACAAATTTATAAATTACATCCAAAATAGCAAGGGGAAATCTGTGTCGATTTGCCAATTCAAGAGAGTCCTTAGAAATGTTAGGTAAAGAGTTATAGGCTTTTTCGCCCATCGCATCAATGGGATTTCTTGGTTTAAGGATTTCTCGGGAATGGGCTTTAATGAAATCAAACGAAAAGGATGTCATTTCCCCAAATGCAAACGCCTTTCGGCTCGAGTCTATTTTCAATGAAAAGAGCATAAGCGAGAGCAGCATTGGAAAGAAAAGGGCAAGGAGAGATAGGTTCCACACTCTCCTCCTTACCGAAATTCCTTCCTTCTTCCGAAACGCCGTATAGAAAGCAAGCCCCACCCAAAGAACAAAACCTTCAACCCGGGTTAAAGCCCCCAGCCCCGCACTGATACTTGCAAGACCAAAGAGGACTGGGCGATTTTTCTGGAATCCCTCCCAGACTAACCAGAGGGTAATGGCCATCAAAAACCAGAACAGGGGGTCCCTCAGGGTCTGGTTGTCATATTCTAAGAAATTGGGCAGAGTTAAATAAAAGATTGCAGATAACCAGGCTATCCTTTCATCAAACAGGCTCCTGCCAAGAAGAAAAACAGGAATGACGGTTAGCGTCCCTGTGGCAAGAGAAATGATTCGCCCGCTGAGTTCCCAGTCTCCGAGAAACTTCTGAACAAGGAAAATTAAAAAAGGATATAGATTAAAATAGCTCCCCGCAACTCCGGTGTACCCCCCCTCTGAAAACAGCCTGGCCATTTTCACCCAGAGCACTCCATCCAGAGGGATGATCTGCGGTTGAAGAAAGGCGATAACTCTAGTGACCAGCGTGATTAGAACAAGAAAAACCAATTTGATAGAAAGAGAATTGATTGTCATCTCAGAAAAGGCGTTTATTTAGATTCTCTGAAATATTTCGTTATAATTTTGATTATTCTTTCGCCTGCCCTTCCATCTCCAAACAGAACCTTTGACGATTTTCTTCTGAGCTTCAGCCGTCTTATTTCTTTCATCATTTTATTATGATCTGATCCAACCAATACATTCCATCCGCTTTGGACCGTCTCAATCCATTCTGTTTCATCCCATAAAGTAAAACAGGGAACCTTAAACAAGTGACTTTCCTGGCTAATAATATGCTTTCTTGGATCATCTCCTAATTAAAAGTGGCGTATGATTCTTACACAAATTACACAGGGGAGTCTAAATTTCTAATTCCTTCGGCATGCCGCTCATATTATATTACTGCAACATTTTTAGTCTGCAGGGTCACGCTGAATTCATCCGGACGGACGAGCTTTCTTGCCGATGCATTTAAAAATTCAACACTCACCGGTTGGTTGTCCTCTCCATAACTCACGATTACGCCCCCTGGCTCTTCAATGGCATCAACCGGCGGTTCATCGCGGATAATAAAGATGAGGACATCTGCTTCATTATCATATTTTATTCTCATTTCTCCTCCTTCCAGTACTTTTCGACTTTGCTGGTCCAATAGATGGTTAAAACTTTTTTTGAATCGCCGATTTTTTTAAAGGGAACCCGTAGTAAACCACTATATCTTCTTGACTGTGCAATCAAATCACCCATGTCACCAGGGACTATCTGTTCTGGGCTTTTCAGTAATTCCTCAACATCCAACTTTGTTATCCCTTTTTTTCTTTCCCATTCCTTCTGCCTCTCCTCTGCATGCTTTGTCCAGACAATCCTCATAAGCGATCCTCATAGCTTTATAGTCAATTTGAATTTAACAATTCTAAAAATACCATAAAAAAACCAACCCTTGCAAACATTTAAGTTCTAAACAAAGACATTTAAAACCTCCTCAGTATATCCCCTCCCCCTTCGATGTCTCCCTCCTCCTCCTCCCCTTTACCCTCTCCCACCAGTGGAGGGGAGGTTTTTAAAGAAAATATCTCTTCCTCTTACAAAACTCTCTCGGTTCTCGATCAAGGGAAATGATGAACCCATTTCCCCGGCTCGGATACCCCATAATCACCCCGTTGCCAGGGACTCAATTCTAACGCTGCATTAGTCTTCATAAACTCAATTAGCGATATCTTTCTTCATCCCAGAACCCAAGATCATTGAACCAGTACACTTTGGTAGTCCCATCAGTAAATTCAATCGTTAGTCTACCTTCGCTTCCATAATGAATAACCTTTGCCGATTTCACAGTCTTGCCGAGCCAATCGGTGAGTTCTTTCTCATTGTTTGGCTCTGTATAACTTACTTCAAATTTCTCTTTTTCCATTAGTGAAAAAATTCCACGCCTTTTCTGGCTGAACTTTATTCAGCATTCACTCTCTCTTCAACACGTTTTCTCGATATCAACCTTGCAGCCCGAGCAGAATCCCTAAGCTCCTTTAGCATATCTCCGTTATTCCTTAAATCGACAATCCTCAAACACTCTCTGAATAGTTTCACGGCAAAAGGTTTTAAAAGCCTGTATTCTTCTACGGTAACACCCCACCTATCCTGCCTCAAAAGCTCTATGCACTTATTCAGGACATCGGATGTTTTTTGACCGTATATTTCACCAGCATACTTTGTAACATCAGCTTTAGAAAGTAGCCTATAACCCCTGTAAGACAATGTTATGTACAGCATCCTGAATATTCCCGTTGCCAAAATGTCTCCGGGAGCATGTCCCTGGCATTTGCCTATTTTAATGCATATCCCCTCTGGTCCGTGATCTTCCTTTATCTCCTGTTCTATGTCAATAATCGGGAAATAATAACGAAGGCCTACTATATCTTTAAGGGCTTCAAGGTAATACTCTCGTGTTGGCTTTAAAGGAAATTCTTTGTTTGTTAGCAAACCCTTCAGGTATCCGTCATCTTTCAAGACCACTCCGTTGCGAATGCTGTTCGCAAAAGGTGAACCGATCGTGAAAATCCTTTCAACATGGGTAGGCTCATAGATGCTATATTGCACCTTGAATTCTTCGCTCATCATCCTCTTGTGCAGAATATTGCTGACTTCCTCGTCATGATCCTTCTTGCAAATCACAACGATATCAATATCGGAACCCTCCTCATCAAAGCCGAATACTGTGCTGCCTATGAGGATAACACTATGTATCTTTTCCCTGCGCTCTTCTAGAAAAGAGAGTACCTGCTTTATAAACGTTGTTTTGTCTGCAGTTAAAAGTAAAGGAGACAAGCTACTTTTTCTCATCTTCTTCTCTCGCTCCTTGAAATGGCCCCCTTGAGGTATGACAACCTCTTCTTTCATGGATTAGACTCGGGAAGGATGACATAACTCGTTTCACCATGGATAATTATTTCCTCCTCTTTAATTCATCCCTGAATGCTTCCAGCCTTGGGAGTTCCTCCCTGTCTCTTTGCCTCTTCGCTGCTCTTTTGCTTTCAATGATGTCATCGATTGATGCACATGGAAATTTGCCGTCAATAAGCGCTTTGTGCATCTCTGCTCTGTCAAAAGACTCTATTCCGTCAGGTGCAAACACCAAATCGAGAGGAATAGGCCCGCCTCTAATCTGGATAAAATCTTTTCCTGAAGCGATTGCCTCCTCAAGCTGCTTATCCATTTCAAAACCAAGTTCTTTTAAGGCGTCTAAAAGGTTCTTACAATTTGCTTGGGTCTTTTCTGGGAAAATATCAATATCCTGGGTTGTTCCTGGATAGCCATACAGTATGGCGGCGCCTTTCCCGATAAAAAGGTATCTAATCTTATGTTTCTCAAAAACCTCGGTTAATCTTGCAAGCTTATTGATCATCTTTAGAATGATAACCTAACCATGTTGGCGTATTTTCATTAGCCCATTTCCGGTATTCCCTGGTAGTCCCAAATATCCGGTAAGGCGCCTCATCAATGACAGGTAATTTCATCGGTAAAAATCCCAACTGAATTCGCTCATAAACGGTGCGAGAAAGACCATCCGCAAAGTCAAATCTCAATTGCTCCTCTTCGCTTATCCTACCTATCTGATAGGTAACTTTTCTCACTTCTTGCCCCCCTTTCCGTCTGAAGCACTCTTGCCGGATGCGTCAGGAAATGGAACTACTCTATTTCCTGCGATGACCTCTTCTTTCTCTTTTAACCATTCCGTTATGATATAAACTTAATTTTTTATCATCCTATCGAATTTTTATCAAAAAATCGACAATTTTCCCACTGGCTTTGCCATTGCCAAAGGCATTCGGTGCTTTCATGGGGAGTATCTCCCTCATTGCTTCATGCACTCCTTGAATAATCCTCTTTGTTTCTGCCCCTACCAATCGATTCCATCCGCTCTTCACGGTCTCCACCCATTCTGTCTCGTCCCTTAACGTTAAACAAGGGACCCTGAACCAGTAGGCTTCTTTCTGCACGCCTCCGGAGTCGGTCAGAATGGCCCTGGCATACTTTTCCAAGGCTAACATATTGAAGTAGGAAACGGGTTCGATGATCTTAACATTTTGGGTCTCTTTGGAAAGACGGTGAATGCTGATCATCTTTCTCGTTCGGGGATGAAGAGGAAGAATGACAGGAAACTTTTTCCCGATTTCATTGAGGGCTTTTAAGATGGATTTAAGTCTTTTGGGGTCATCGGTATTTTCGGCGCGATGAAGAGTGGCTAAGTAATAGTTCGGAGTTCGCCCGCCTGCCGACCGGGCAGGGAGTTCGGAGTTCGGAGTTAAAAGACCTAAATCTTTAAGAATGGTGGATTTTATTTCAGCTATTTTCGAATAATAGAGGATGGAATCGTACATGACATCGCCGACGTTCTTCACGACTTTTCCTCGACCCAGTCTGATCCCCTCTTTCAATAGATTCTGAACAGCTTGAGCGGTGGGACAGAAGAGAAAGGTGGAAAGATGGTCGGTGAGGAGGCGATTGATCTCTTCCGGCATCCTGCGGTTATAACTTCTCAACCCCGCCTCCACATGGGCAATCGGAATATTCAGCTTGGCAGCGGCCAATGCTCCCGCTAAGGTCGAGTTGGTATCGCCATAAACAAGAACCACTCCTGGTTTTTCCTTTTGAAGAACGGCCTCAATTCGTTCAAGCATGATTCCGGTCTGTTTCCCATGGGAACCGGACCCTACTCCCAGATGGTAATCCGGCTGAGGAAGGTCAAGTTCTTCAAAAAAGACCCGATCCATCAAGTAGTCATAATGTTGACCTGTGTGAATTAATATTTCTTCAATCTTCTTCTTGGATGTTTGAATGGCCCGGCTGACGACAGCGGTTTTAATGAATTGTGGTCTTGCACCCACGATGGTTGCGATCTTCACCATTTATATTAACCTCACTCCATCACGACCCTTCTGGTAGCGCTTGTCGCAGGCTTTGCACGTAGCCTTTCCGGATCGGAAAATAATCTCCTCCGCACACTGGCAGACCCAACCCTTTGCTCTTGCCGGATTCCCATAGACCACGGCATAATCCGGAATATCCTTGGTCACCACAGAAGCAGCTCCGATAAAGGCAAACTCTCCAATCGTATTGCCGCAGACAATCGTTGCATTGGCCCCAATCGTAGCCCCTCTTTTTACAAGTGTCTGCCGAAATTCCTTCTTTCTCGAGATAAAACTCCGGGGGTTAAAGACATTGGTAAAAACCATCGAGGGGCCACAGAAAACATCATCTTCTAACACCACTCCATCATAGATTGAGACATTATTTTGAACCTTAATATTATCGCCTAATATCGCGCCACGACTTACAAAGACATTCTGCCCGATAATGCAGTTTCTTCCGATCCTTGCTCCGGACATGATATGAGAGAAATGCCAGACCTGAGTCCCTTCACCGATCTCAGCGGGATCATCGACCACAGCCGTAGGATGCACAAAATACCCTTTTCCCATTTTCTCGACTCCTACTAGACCTAAAACAAGCGCGAATATGAAGGTGAAATCACAGCCGACCTATCGGACCGAAAATGCGACGGAGGTCGCAATAAATTGATTAGCCTACCCCCACCTGAAGGCATACTTCTCCCTTCCATTGTTTGATTCCCTACGGAATGTGAGACACGGTTTAAGTCAAATCTCCTTTGTTGCGTATTGGTAAGAGGTGATGGTTACAAAAACAGCCCGATCCAGTTTTATTTCATTAAGTGACCCGACACATCTTAATCATTGAGAAGGCGCTGAGATAATCTTTCAGACAACGGTTATAACCCACCACCCGATAAGTAATCCGCCGTCCCGCCTTTACAATCAAGCAAGGAATCTTCATGAAGGTGTTGAGAAACCTTTTAAACTCCATGCGGACTATCCGCTTTCCCAGCATCTTGTTGGGCATCCATAATCCCACCCACGCCTTCAGACTCCAGGCCAGGGCAGCGATCACCATGTACGCCCAATTCGATACCAGATCGTCCGACGGCATCCGAAGAGCCTTGACCCCATTTTTCAATTGCTCAATGTCATTCTCATGGTCACACCGATCATTGGCAAAATAAACCACTTCAGCAGGACTCATCGTCATATCGTTGGTGATATAAAAGAAGTAGCGGATCTCATCGAATAAGGCCACCTCTCCCTTCTCGACCGTCAGGTTTTTCCGTAACACCACCATCCGGTAGGTCTTGGTGCATTTCCCTGGACGGTAGGCAAATTCAGCCACCTGCTCCGAAACCGTCCGAATATTCTTATACCCTCGCTCCCTCACAATTCTTTCCTTCACATTCTCCGGCCGCCTCCGCCCCTCCGTCTTGACCTCATACTTCGGCTTCCGCTCCAACTCCCCCCACTGCTCTTCCGATATCCCTTGGGCAAGGCCTACCAGGTTCCGATGCGCATCAAAACCCAATACAAATTTGCACCGCTTATCCCACCGATCCAAATGCTCCGTTAAACTGAAATCCGTATCCCCCCGTATCCACACCTCCTCAAATCGCCCTTCCACTAAGTCCAGACTCCGATCAATCCAAACAGGGGAATCCAGATGTGACGGCGCGTTGCCCGAACGATTGACCAGATACAATGGCTCTCGCGTCTGGGCCAACGAAATGATCAACGGCCCATAACCCCATATCCCCTTATGCGATATATCCATCCCCTCCTTGCATTCCCCCGTCGTCTCCGCAATCGTCCCATCCACATTGAGTATCGCTTTCTTAAAAAATTCCTTCGGCTGCCGATCCCATACCTTCTTCCTTCTCTCGTTGATCACCTCCATCAACGTCATCACATCTTCCCCTAAAAAACGCCGGACAAAATCCCCTTCCGTCGTCGGATCCGGGATAATCTCCGCCCCCAGGGCATCCATCCACGCCTCGTCCTGACGCAGTAACTCAATATCTTCGAACCCCTCTCCTCCTGCCAAAACGTTATAGGCCAGATTCAAAACATGGTCCGATTCATGGTAGGGAACATGCCGCTTGAGTAAATGCAACCGCTTGTCGATCTCTTTCACCAACCCGATTCGCTTTGCCAGGGTATGGATGACCCCAATCCCCCCACAGGCAATCCCTTTGTCTCGTCCATCCAGTTCATAGTGAATGTTGGAGCCCTTAAACATCGGCCTCTCTTGGTCCTCCCAGTTCCTCCGCTCTAACCTCTTCTCAATTTTCCTCTTGCGCTTTGATAGTATTTTGTGGTTTAATTTCTTCACTCGAAATGCTCCTTTCTGATTGGCTTTTGTTTTTTGATAAAACTATAATAGCCTTATCTGAAGGGCATTTCGAGTACTTTTTCACTTTCTCCCAAAATAATTATACTTGTTTAGGG
>JAGXTA010000068.1 GCA_018333535.1 Deltaproteobacteria bacterium
GTTTAAAGACATCCGAAGTTTTCAATTCAGGGCACCAGAGCCAACGGACCCAAGTACGATTGACATGCTTGACGACTATGATCCTAATTGGAGAAAAACAATAAAATGGCCGCACCTCGACAAAGAGTATGCAACGATCGAGGAGATCACGTTCGCTTACGCTCCGATGATAAAGGATTCTTTTCAGACCTACTGCTTAAAATATAGCCACGAATATGAAGCCATGATTGCCGCTGGGGAGGTGGTTGAATTCGTTAAAGATGTGATCAGGTCCTTTTCTGACGACCACGAAGTTGTTGGAGGAATGACGGCCTGGTGGGCCGCTGCAGAGGACATGGCAAGGGAAATCTACCTAATCCCTCCGGATGCTCCGGAGTCGGCAATCACTTCGCTCGCCGACTATATCGGAAATTACGAAAGGCAAACCGGCGTAGCGCCGTCGATCCACGACGTTGCAAGATACGGAAGCTCCGTCGGGATCGAGTGGATGAGAACAATCCCCATAAGGGCCATCGGAGCTGCAGCTGAGATGTTCCCTGAATGGCAAGCCATTCAAGACCAGCTCGAAGAAATCTTCGTCGCTGATTAATAAAGATTTTTCTTCAATTTGAAACCTTAAACAGTACGCAGGGCCGCTTCCGAAACGTGTAGCGTCCTGATCTGCGTAGAAAATCCTCGGAACAAACGTAATCGGTGAGCACGGGCGCAAAACTACTGCGCCCTAATTGTGCTCACCGAAAAGACACTTTGGCTCTCAGAAGAGCCATTCGATGCTCCCCCTTTCGGGCAACCTTTCGACTCCAGCTACCGCTACGCAAACCTTTCCTTTCCTCGACACCTCTTTGATATTTCGTAAAGGCATCCTTATTAGGTCGCATCTCTCCGCAGCGGAAAAACCAAAAATCAAACACTGTTTGGTATAGCAACCATCGAAGACAGGCTTAAAGCCTGCGCAAGTGAGTCGATAACGCTGTGTTTCTAATAACGTAGGTGGCTCCCATACAGACGGTGGCAAGAGTCCCCCAGCACCCCCCCAACCTGGGGTTATCCCAGGCTGGGCCAGGCGTTCCGCCTGGAAATCCGAGGCGCTGGGGGACTCTTGCCACCGTCTTTGTAGTTTTTTGGGGCGTGGGCTGTGGACTCACTTGCGGGAAACAAAAAGAATTTTATTGGGGGGAGGACATCTTTTCTAATTCGCCGGAGGCGGCGAGAAGTTCGCGGGAAAGTTCTTTGTGGATAACCAGGGTTATCCCACCGTTTTCGTAACGCTCTTCAACGAGCGTCCAGCCCAAAGGAACGAGGACGTTGAGGAGACGATCGACTTCGTGTCGCTTAATTGAATATGGCATGACCAACCCCCCCTTTATTTAACGGCCATCATTTGTGCGTACCTTTCCCGTTGCCTTTGGCTCAAGTCAATCTCAACCCCTTTAACCATCCTAATCACTTTGTACGTCCAGGGGTAAAGGTCGTTAAATTCATATTCTTTGTAATCGAAAAAATCTTGATGGTTCTCTACGTTCTCCATCTTGACAATCTGGAAGACCCTCCAGCCCTCCCCTTTGCCGCTTCGGGAAATTCCCTCGAGTTGATAGGCTCGCATGAGGGGGTTTCCTCCGGAGCTTATTCCTAAAACAAAAGGCGCCGCCACCCTATCTGAATCCCCATACTTGAAAACAATAAGTTGCGGCCATTCCATTGCTTCAAGTATGGTCTCCATTTTGATTCGGGATTCGTCATCGATTTTTTCGATGTCTTCATGTTCGGCTGCCCTGACTCCTTCATAGGGCGGCGATTCTTTCCAGGCGGCAATCGCCTCATGCAGTTTTGACATTTCGGTTTTTCACTTTGTTTCGGCATTCGGGGCAAACCGTGAGGTTCCTAACTACTTTAATTTCACAGGGACCAAGGCAGACTTCACAGGTAATGAAGATGGGTTTCTGTTCCATCTCAATGCTGGGGGGCAGGACTCCCCCATCTTCTGAATAGTAGGTTCCAAGTTGTGTTTTATGGTAGTCGTCAACCCACAGGCGGGCGACCTCCGCGGTAATCCCGTTCTGTGCAGCCATTTTGAAATGATAATCAAAGGCTACCGGGTCTTCGATCTCCTGGAGGGTTTCAAGGGTATTGAGGGAAATTATTTTTTTATCAACCACCCGCCTGATCTCTTCCGGAAAACGAGCAAAGTTTATGTACCTTGCAACGGTCGCTTGAGCTCTCCCTGTTTTTTTCGATATTTGAACCATACTTAACCCTGCCTCTTCTTTGAGGGCCAGGTAAACCTTGCCCTCCTCTGAGGGGCTTAGGTTTTCGCGCTGGAGGTTTTCAATCCCACGGAGAACAACGGTCTCCCGATCATCGAGATCCCGGACAATCGCTTTTATTTCTTTGAGCCCAAGGAGTTTGTGCGCAAGGTATCGCCGGTCGCCGGCGACCATCTCGAACCGTCCGTTGGATGGACGCAAAAGAACGGGCTGTAAAAGGGTGCTTTCCCTTATTGATTCGGCGAGCTCCCTTATTTTTTCGGGGTCGATTAGCTCCCTTGAGATATGAACCGGGCGGTCGATTTGATCGAGTTTTATGAGTTGAATTTTTTCAAGGGCCATGGGATCACCTCTGAAAAAAACCATACCACACCCTTAAATCAAAAGTCAAATCCCTGACGGCCATCGAAGCCTTTGGCGGCACATTTCAAGGGTCACGCCAGCCCAGGGGTCGAACCTCAACTTGACCCTCCGGCGGTCGGCCTACCACGCCAACCCTCGATCCGGCGTCCGGTCAAATTGAGAAGAGTTCGACCATGAACACGATACTGTAAAAATCTACAGTATCGAATTCATTCCCCTGGTCTTTCATGCCCCTTGAAGCTGTGCTTCATCTGGGGCCGTCTTGGCGGTTGCAGGGCATCTTTTCAAATTTTTTCCCTCTCTCAATCGTGGGGGAAGAGAGGGAAAAAATTAAATGGTTTTTTATGAAGGGAGGTGATAAGAATGGATGAAAAGAAAGAAGTTAAAAGGGAAGTTAGTGATGAGGAATATGCAGAAATTTTGTCAAGCTACGGACAAAGTTTGTCACGGTGTGGATCGTGAGATGACTAAATCTTGTGGTCAGTTCGGCCACTTACCACAATCGGTTGATTTAAAAATTTGGCATCAATTTTGCTTCTTAAAAAGAGAAAGGAGGTGAAAAAAATGAAGGGGATTTTAAAAGCCGTCGTTCAGGATATGAATTTCAATGAGCTCAGGATTGCACTCCTTGCGATTATTGTTTTCGCCCAGGATAAGGCTTCGTTCACAGAAAAGGATCTCGAGGAAATTATTGATGAAGCAAAAAGGTCGTGACATTTTAAATGAGCCGTTCGGAAGGGAACCGCCGCAAATTTTTAATGCGGACAAAGAAAGAATGAGGGGGGATCGGAAATGAGGGGGATCCGATCAACGGCTTTGAAAGGGGGTGAGAAAGGATGAAGGGGAAAAAAGTATTTCCTATTTATACGGATGAGGCGAGAAACCTTAAGGCGCTTGTTTATGACCTTTCAGAAACCGGCGCGAAGCAAGCGCTTTGGGGAATAATCCAAATTCTAACAATTAGAACTTCAATCACTCAGGCGCAGTTTAAAGAAATTCTTGACGACGCGGGAAAGTATTCCCAGATTAAAAAAGAAGGATAGGGGGAAACTATGAGGCAGATTTGTATGGATTGTAAAATCCTTTTTGGACAGAAGGAGCCGCTTCACGACAACTCTGAAACGCACGGGCTTTGCCCTGAGTGTTTCAATTTGAGGATGAAACAAATTCAGGAGTATAAGGAAAATGGAATTGACCCATGGAAGAAGGTTGAGCCTAAGATTTAGTTTTAAAAGCCCTGGGGACAGTGAGTAAACTCGCCGGAGTCGTTTCGCGCGGCGACCTCCTCCTCGATCATCGCGGAGAGTTCTTCGTCTCCCACTTCTGGGGACACAATTAATCTCCCCCATTCCATCGCAAGGGCCTTTTTTTTCTCCCCTTTCTTTTGCCCGGGAAAGACCTTTCCAAAAAGCATTTCAATGAATTCAATTATTGGCCCAATTATTGTGATGAGTTTGAGGAGGTTTTCGATGTTTTTAAATATGGATTCCCAGCTCATAATTTACCCTCCTTCCCGATTTTCATCGGGACAAGTTTATTTAGGTTGAAGGTGGTAATGATTTCCTTCATACAGCGCCTGTATTTGGAAAATAGCACAATCCTTTTCAAATTCCAAGATCTTTCTTTGGTCGTCCAGGACGATATCCATTCCGAGCCAGTTTAGATGATATGATCCGGGGAAACCTTTTACGAGGGTGTTTCTTTTTTCTGTTCGGCCCCAGGATGTTGATGAAGCCCGCCATTTTAAGCAAACCAGCATACAGGCCATTGCAAAATCGATCGGGTTCATAAACTACCCCCTTGGAAATGATTTTTGGCACAGCGAAAAAAGATTTTCTCCTTAAAGGAGACCGCTTTGCGGTCATAAAGCTCTTCAATGGAGCGAACCGACCTCCTTAAAGGGGTTAAGAGTAGTAGAAGAAGGAGTAAAAAACGAAAATTGGGACATAATCTTGTTCGTATTACTCTTATATTGTCCATAAAATCGGACACGAGAAAGCCGAAGCGCCTTTTTTGCCCAGTTCACTAATGAGTTCAGGTAGTTAATCGCCTTTTGCTGAAGATAGTACGCTGTAGACAACCAAACAGGTTTTCCACAGGAATTCTTATAATGGCGGCGGTACCTCTTTACCCAATGCTCTTTCTCTAGAAGGTTCAGCCAAAGGTTAAGGGTGCTTCTTGCAATAACAATCCCATGATAGGTCCTGAGTAGTTCCAATATTCTTTTTTGGGATGGTGTGCAATAGTTTCTCCCATGCTTATCAATCACCTTAAAAAGTGTCTCCACGACCGCCAAGCTACACCCGTTGGGTATTCTTTTTGAATGCTTCAATTTGCACCTCCGCAGAATCATAATGACAGCTCACGCCTTCTAGCTCATATGAAACTTCAACGTCACCATCAAACCCGATAAGGACCGCTTTTCCACAGAATTCACAGGATCTCTCGAAAAGCATGTTGTGTGGATTTTTGAGCCACTCGTGAATGTATTTATGACAACTCTTACACAGCAAGGCTATTGGATAGTTCCGATAAAAACCAAACTTCCTTTGAATCCTGTCTCGATTATAGGGTTTCTCCCACG
>JAGXTA010000069.1 GCA_018333535.1 Deltaproteobacteria bacterium
AAAGTTAAATAGGGTTCTATCCTCATTGGGTCTAATGATTTAATCTCCTGGCTTTCCGAAATCGCCTTTCCGTCTCCGATCCTCTCTTTAAGCCATTGATCAATCGCCATCTTTTTTACTTCAACAAGGTTTTGCAAATGTGAGATTGTGCTCTGTCCTAACATTCCCTTGCTCATTGAGACAGAAAGGAAGGTCAGCAAACCAAAAGGGATAAAGAAGAAGATAAGAAAAAGAAGTGCGAATTTTGTTCGGAGGCTGTGAATCTTCATTAAAAACTCCACACCGATAAATTCATTTTAGGTTTTCTCGGAAGTTATTTCAAGTCGCGTTAAGAAGATCCAAAGGAGTGGGGCTTTAGAGAGATCGAACAGGGACTTCTTATCGATGGGGTTTTACCCCAGGGTCTTCTTTAGGGTTCCTCTAAAAACGTCATTCCGGCGAAAGCCGGAATCCAGAACCTCTTGTTATCATTGGACTCATTTCCGTTCCGGAGTGACAAATTGATAATTATTAGAGGTCCCCTTTAGGTTTGATTCCTTGAATGTAGATTTCGATCAGGGTGAGGCAGAGGGTCATAATCAGCGGACCGGCCACCAGCCCGATCATCCCGAAGGCCTGGATGCCGCCCAGAACAGAGAAGAAGAGAAGAAGAGGATGGATGTTCGTTCGAGCGCTGACGAACAGGGGCCTGAGAAGATTGTCGATCATACCGATGAGTAAAATTCCCAAACCGAGAAGAATGATTCCTTTTAGAAATGCTCCTTGAATAAATAGAAAAATGGCCGCCGGCCCCCAGATAAGGGCTGTTCCGCCCATCGGGATGAAGGAGAGAAACGCCATGGCTGTTCCCCAGAAGATCGGAGAGGCAAGCCCTAATACCCAGAATGACACCCCGCCCAGGATCCCCTGAATGATGGCAATCAATATCCCTCCATAGATCGTGGCAGAGACCATATCTTTGAATCGTTGAATAATCAGTTCACTCTCCTTTTTAGGGAGAGGAACAATCTCTTTGAGATTGTTCAGAAGACGGTCTCCGTCTTTGAAAAGGTAGTAAAGCGAGAGGAGGGTGAAAAAGAAGCCGACGATAAAGGTTGAGATGGACTTCAGGAGATTGGAGGTCTGGTTGAAGAGAAAGGCGCTGATCTGTTGAACATTCTTCAACAGAAAATTGCCCGGGTCTGCCTGCGAGAGATCCACATATTGTTTCAGCCTTTCCAGAACCCCTTTGAGCAGGGGGAACTCCCCGATCCGGTTCAAATAGGATTGCAAACGGCCCGTTTTAATCATCTCTTCGAGACTGTGGTAAAAATCGATTACCTCATTGGCCAGGGAGATGATCAGGAGACCGGCCGGAAGAACGATCGCCAGGACCACAAAGAGCGTCATGATCAGGGCCGAGAGAACCTTCTTTTTCTTTAAAAGGCGCTGGAGTCTCAGAAAGAGGGGGTAGAAGACGATGGCCAGAAGAATCGCCCAGAGGATGGGCGCTAAAAAAGGAGAGAGGACCTGGTAGAGGTAATAAAACGAGAGAGAGGCGAGAAGAAGAATAAAGATCAGAAAGATGTGCTCTTTTTTCATAAATGACTTCGATAAAGGTTGTCAGAATATCAGGTGATCAGGCTGCAGATATCAGAATAACAGGATATCAGGTCATCGTTTTGCCTTTTTCTTTTGCCTAATATAGCGAGTGTAACCATTGATGCCCCGTATCACCTCTTCATATTCCTCTACCCATGTTTGGGATTGGTTTGAATCTAAATAACCCTTCCCTGACAACTTACGTATTTGGTTTTGAGTCTCTCCTGCTTCCTTTCTTGCAATCATAAAACCTTTAATTTTCTCATTATAATAATATGCAGTGTATCCTTCTGCAATATTGTCGCAGACGGACGATGAACAACGTTCAATTTGATCTATTAACTTAAACCTCTCTTTTACAGGTATTTTTTTGCAAGACTTATGAATTTTCAGCATCAATTTATAGGCTTTTTGCCACACCCAAAGCTTCTCAAATCCTGCTACAAATCTTTCCTGATCACCTGATATCCCGATACTCTGCATCCTGCTCTCCTGATTACCTGATCACCTTTCAATGGTTATAAATTTTGGGAACCTTTTTCATCTCCTCTCTACGGCTTCTCACCAGATAGATTAGGGGGATGCTGACGAGAGTGATGGCCATCTTGACCACATACTGGCCTTTGATCAGGGGCCAGACAGACATGACGCCATAAAAAGCAAATGTGATGAAGACCACGCTATCAACCCAGGTCGAGACGGCGTTGCTCACCAGAACCCTTGCCCACTTCGGGCCACGGATACGTGATTTCCAGAAGGCAAAGATCTCAGCGTCGATGAGCGAACTGATCAGGTATGCCGTCAGGCTCGCAAAGACAATCCTCGGGGCGCTTCCCAGGACGCTTGCATAGGCTTCCTGTCCGGAATAGAAAGATGCGGGAGGAAGAAGAACTGCAAATTGTGCATAGGCGGCAAGGAGGAGGTTGGCGATGAAAGCGGCCAGAATCACTCTTCGGGCTCCCTGTTTGCCCATTGATTCGTTAATCAGGTCGATAAGGGTAAAGGTGAGTCCATAGATGAAGATGGCCGCGGGAACAACGATGCCCCCTATCTGAACGGGTTTGGAGGCGGTCACATTGGCGATCAGTTCACAAGCGATATAGAGTCCGATGAGGATCGTATCCATTCCAAAAGATTCAATCCTTTGAACGTATCAGGAGGACGGGGGTCTCCGCCCGTGTCAGGATCTTAAGGGCAATGCTTCCCAGAACCCAACGGGTAATTCCGGATCGGCCATGGGTGCACATCACGATCAGATCAGCGCCGCTCTCTTTTGCAAAGTCGATGATCTCCACAGCTACCTGCTGACCTGTCTTCACCGTGGCTGAGACCTTGATGCCTTTCTGTTTCAACTCCTCTGCCAGGCCCAGAAGATAACGCTCCGCTGCCCCCTTCTGCTTCTCGTCAATGATCAGGGGAGTGACCAGTTCGGGCGATCCATAGATGGGCATAAAGGGAACAACCTGGAAGAGAATGATTTCAGAGCCAAAGGTAAGGGCTAATTTCTCAGCCTGAGGCAGGGCTTTTTTGGCCAACTCCGAACCATCCAAAGGGATCAAAATCTTCTTATACATATCCACCTCCTCCAAAAGGTCATTAATGGAATGATGGAAGAATGGAATGATGGAAAGAGGGGATTATCCCTTTCTATTACCCACCGTTCCAATATTCCAATATTCCATTCTGTCTATATTCCATTTTATATCAATTTTGGACTTTTTAGGCAATAAAAAAGAATTCGAGAAAAGAGATATTGAGATCTCCCTTACAATTAACATGAAGATATCGAAAAAACCGATTTGACTTCTTCCATCAAAAAGTGGAAATTAAAATGCGGAAAGTCCTTCTCGGGCTGTTGAAGAACATTTTCGTGAAGATCGATATGGTCCGTCTGATAGAGAGATATTTTAAGAGATTGAGATTGAAATTATCCAACAGGAGGAGAAGAATGAGCGAGGTTCGCCTGACGGCAACAGTTAAGAAGGCGGGTTGAGCCTCAAAAGTGGGTCCGGAGGATCTGGACCGGGTTTTGAGGGAGTTGAACATTCGCAGAGACCCGAATGTGCTGGTGGGCCTGGAGACATCGGATGACGCAGGGGTCTATCGTTTGAACGATGAGATCGCCCTCGTTCAAACGGTCGATTTCTTCACGCCCATTGTGGACGATCCCTTTACCTTTGGCCAGGTGGCGGCTGCCAACGCCCTGAGCGATGTCTATGCGATGGGAGGGACGCCTCTGACGGCGATGAACCTGGTCGCCTTTCCCATCCAGACTCTCTCCTCCTCGATCTTAAAGGAGATCCTTCGAGGGGGGCTGTCAAAGATCGATGAGGCGGGCGTGGCTCTGGTGGGCGGCCATACGATTGAAGACCAGGAGATCAAGTACGGCCTCTCCGTGACGGGGATCGTCCATCCGGATAAGATTCTCTCCAATGCAAAGGCAATGGAAGGAGACAAGCTGGTTCTGACCAAGCCGCTCGGCACAGGGATCATCTCCACGGCCCTCAAAGGAGGGATGGCTTCTGAGAAGACAGTGAAAGAGATGACCGAGTGCATGATCACCCTCAATCGAAAAGCATCGGAGCAAATGAAAATCTTTGGAGCTCATGCCTGCACGGACATTACGGGGTTCGGTTTTATCGGCCATGGACTTGAAATGGCAACGGCCAGCCGGATCGGAATGGTCATTGACTCAGGGAAGATTCCCCTCCTTTCCGGTGTCATGGACTATGCGGGGGTGGGTTTGATACCCGGCGGGGCTCATTCCAATCGCCGTTTTTTTTCCTGCAGGGTTGAAGTCAATCCAGGCGTTTCCGGCGTTCTGATGGATGTCCTCTATGATCCTCAAACCTCCGGCGGACTTCTCATCTCCCTTCCTCCTGATCAAGCTGAAGCATTAGTGGAAACCCTGAAGAGAGAAGGGGAGGTCAATTCCTCCATCATCGGAGAGGTCGTCTCAGAGCCCGAAGGAAAGATCCGGATTGCCTGATTGCCACTTTCCCCACCTAAATTTAATTTCACCCGATAGGCGGGACATTCTCTCCGAGCCAGAGGCTCTTCCTTCCGGGGCAGAGGCCCCTCTGGGGCGGAGCCTGAGCCGGAGGCCTGTCCCACCTATTCCGGAGGCGGGGTTAGAAAACCCCGCCTATCGACAACTTGAGTCGAACCATCATTGTTCCAACAACTATATTATGCTGTTGATCTTGTAAGAAAAACGATTTTCCAATATAATGATTTTGAAACCCAAACCTTGAGGAGATCCCCCGCATGGAAAAGGAAAGCAATAACCTGGGAGTCTTTGTTGTTTTTAATGCGGCCAGGGAGATTGAAATCCTGAAGTAGATTTTTAAGACAGGAGGTTGGAAACGAATTTCAATGGAGATTGAAGTTAAACTCTTTGCTACGTTGCGGGACTATCTGCCAAAGGGCAGCGGCCGCTTTTCATGCAAGATGGAGATCGATGAACAGATGAAGGTTCAGGAGATCCTGACGAAACTCAACATCCCGGAAGAGATGCCCAAGATCATTCTCATCAACGGTGTCCACGGAAAAAAAGAGCAGGTTTTGAAGGAAGGAGATGTGCTTTCGATCTTCCCTCCGGTGGCAGGAGGATAATTTTGGGAAAAGCTCAAATGTCAAAATCCAAATGTCAAATCAATGCCAAATGACTAAATACCAAAGATTTATTCATTTGGATTTTGGATTTCATTTGAAATTGATTCACCTTCGGTTCATCACTTCGTGCGAACTTTGATATTTGGCATTTATTTAAATTGCTTTCCTTTCAATTCCTCAATCTTCTTCTTCAGTCTCTCCATTTGATCAGGTTTCGGATTCAAGGTGAGCGCTTTCTCGTAAAACTCCCTTGCCTTCTCCTTCCGGTTCATCTTGGAATAACCATCCGCGAGATGTTCGGTGATGACAGGATCATTCGGAGTTAACTGGTTTGCCTTCTCGAGTTCGGCTACTGCCCGCTCATAGTCTCCGAGCTTGAAATAGGTCCAGCCCAGGCTGTCGGTGATATAACCCATATTGGGTTTTAATGTCATGGCCTTCTGAATCAACCGGAGAGCCTCTTCGAGATGAATATCCTTTTCTGCGTAGGAGTACCCCAGATAGTTCAGGGCATCGGCGTGATTGGGGTCAATCCGCAGGACCTCCTTCATCTCAGAGACCATCTTCTCAAAGTCTCCCATTTTGTCGTAGAGTGCGCCGAGCTGATAAAGGAGGTCAAGATTCTCCCTGTTTTGGGACAGCCCTTTCTGGAGGGTTTCGAGAGCCTTCGGCAACTGCTCTTCTTTATCGAAGAGGGCGGCGAGAATGAGATAGAGGTCCGCCTCTTGCGGTTTGGCCTGAATCGATTCCTCCATGATTTGAATAGCCTCTCCCATTTTTTTCTGTCTGCTTAACACCAGAACGACGCTTCTCCGGGAGTCGGCGAAGAACTCCGATTTAACCGGGATCTTTTTGAATTCCGAAACGGCGAGATCGAGCGCCCCTTTCTCAACATAGGCGGCTCCCAGGTAATACCTGACCCGGTCGTCTCCGGGCGTGGCGCCCAGGACGAAGTTAAACTCGAGGATCGCCTGGTCCAGTTTCCCCTGTTCAAGATAGATGAGGCCGATCTTTGTCCGAATGTTGAGATCGCCGGAGGATGATTTCTGAAGCTCCTGAAAGTGGGTCAACGCCTCATCCAGTTTTTTCTCTTTGATATAGAGTTGTCCCAGCCGGTTTCTCGCCCCTTTGTGGTCCGGATGGAGGTCGAGAATCTTTTGATAAACTTCTGCGGCTTTGCGGGTCTCGTTCCGGATCTCATAGACGATTCCCAGATCCATCAGGGCGGCGATCTGATTCGGTTCGATGGTCAGGGCTTTCAAAAAATATTCCTCTGCCCTGTCATAAGATTTTGTTTCGGCGTAGATCCTTCCAAGGGAGTAAAGGCCCATCACGGAGTTGGGTTCGATTTTGAGAAACTGCTGGAGGAGAAGGATTGCCTTCTCATACTCCCGGCCCTCTGCATAGAGGGAGCTGAGGTAGAGATAGCTTTCACGATGCCGGGGCGAAATCTCAATGGCCTTCTTATAGGCGTCGATCGCAAGATCGTTCTTTTTCAGTGAGGAGTAGATTCCGCCCAGGAGGAGATGGGCGGTCAGATAAAAGGGGTCGGCACGCACAGCCGCCTGACACTCCTCAATCGCCTCGTTCATCCGTCCTTTATAGATATAGAGGGAGGCCATCTCCACACGGAGAGAAGGCTCTTTGTTATCGTGGGCGATCGCCTCCCTCATCTCTTCGATGGCTTCATCGATTTTCCCCTCTTTGAGTTTAAGTTGCGAGAGGAGGAAGTGATAATAAGCCCGGGGCTTGGGAGGAGCCGCCTTTTTCTGAAGGGATTCTTTGACCGATGGAGAAGGGGCTGGCTGGGGGGTTGATGGATCGACCTTCTGAGCGCTTGCGCACGAAGTGAGAAAGACCAAGAAGAGAAGAACGGATAACGGTCTATTGATAAGCAGTTTCATAAATATTTAATAACACTGTTTGCCGGCGTAGTCAACGAAACCACAGCAGGATCAGGAGGTTAAGATTCCGGTTTGAGAATTTAACTATCCAGTTAGGTTGTTACCGTTCACCCTGAGGCGTGAGCCTGTCGAACGGTCGAAGGGCACATCGCTGCGCCGTTCATCCTTCGAGAGCCTCAGGACGAACGGCTTAAATAAAAAGCATAGGAATTTAAACGGATTCCCCGGAAGCGCCCTTCTTTTCAAACCGGTAGAGCGTTCTGGGATTGACCTTTAAAATATCAGCGGCCGTCTTTTTATTCCCATCGGTCTGCTTTAATATCTGGGCGATATATTCGGCCTTGATCTCATCGAGGGATTTGCGGTCCTTTGCCCCCCTTCGGATCAGGAATGAAAACCCTTCCACCAGATCACCCGGAAGATCCTGAGGGGTTAAAAATTCTCCCTCCGCCATGATGACTCCCCTTTCAATGGCGTTCTCTAATTCCCTCACATTTCCCGGCCAGTGATATTCGAGAAGGAGATGCATCGCCTCTTTAGAGATTCCTTTGATCTCTTTTTTAGCCTCCTTCGAATAGAGATCGAGGAAGTGATAGGCCAGGAGGGGAATATCTTCCTTTCTCTCCCTCAGGTCCGGAAGGGAGATGGGAAAGACATGGAGCCGGTAGAAGAGGTCTTCCCGGAACTTTCCATTCTTCATGTTGACTTCGAGATCTTCGTTCGTAGCCGCAATCATCCGGACATCGATCTTCGTCCTCTCGGTGCTTCCTATTTTCATCACCTCTTTTTCCTGAAGGACCCTGAGAAGTTTCACCTGAACGGATGGGAGGACCGTGGAGATTTCATCAAGGAAGAGGGTTCCGCCATTGGCTTCCTCAAAGAGCCCTTTCTTGGTCTGGACTGCGCCAGTGAAGGCGCCTTTCGTGTGGCCGAAGAGTTCGCTTTCCACCAGAGTCTCAGGGATGGCACTGCAGTTGAAAGGGATGAAGGGCTGATCCGTCCTCGGGCTGTTGTAATGGATGGCTTTGGCAACGAGTTCTTTTCCGGTTCCGCTCCCTCCGTAGATAATGACCGTGCTGTTGCTCGGAGCCACCTTTTGGATGAGGGAGAAGATTCCCTGCATCTTCCTGCTTTTCCCGATGATATTCGAAAACTCGAACTTTTTCCTTACCTCCATCCTCAGGAGCCGGTTCTCCTGCAGAAGACGGTTTTCCTGATCGACTTTAGAGATGCGGAGGAGAAGGTCTCTGAAGTCAACAGGCTTGGTGATGTAATCGTTGGCACCGGTTTTCATCGCCTCCACAGCCGTATCGATCGATCCATAGGCCGTCATCATAATGACCGGCATCTCCGGCCTTGTTCCTTTGATGATCTTGAGAAGCTCCATGCCATCCATCTCGGGCATCATCAGGTCGGTTAAGATGAGGTCAAAAATATCTTTTTCAATCTTTTCGATCGCCTCCTGGCCGTTTTGAGCCACCTCGACCGAATACTCGCCCATCTGGGTCAACCCCCTCTGAAGGATCTCCCGGAGAGGGGCCTCATCATCCACCACCAGTATCTTCTTCAGTTCCATACGCCTGCTCCTGTTCTATATAAATATGTTTATCAAAAAACCTCCCCGAAATCAAACATAATTTACCTCTCTTTGAATAGGGGGTTGACTCCTGCTCCATTTCTTATAAAATAGAAAAACATATGAAGGAAGAGCGGATATTGGTTGTTGACGATGAGGAAGTCATCTGCAACGTTTTAGAACGGCGGTTGACGAAGGAGGGGTATTCCTGCACCACGGCCAATAACGGGAAAGAAGCCCTCAATCATTTTTATAAAAATTCTTTCTCCCTCATCATCTCCGACATGAAAATGCCTGAGATGACCGGGGTTGAGCTATTGCAGAAGGTGAAGGCCATTGACCCCAAGATGAAGATGATCATGGTGACCGCCTATCCAGACATCGATCTGGCTGTGAATGCAATGAGGCTCGGGGCTTACGATTTCATCATCAAGCCGGCCGATCTTGACCTGATCGTCATGAGCGTGAAGAAAGCCCTTGAGAGCAAGCGGCTCGAAGAGGAGATCGAGGCTTATCATAATCGTATGGAAGAACTGGTGGAAGAGCGGACCGCAAAGCTTCAGCAGTCTTATCGGACCCTGAAAAAAGCCCATCTGGATTCAGTGAAAGTTCTGGCTGAAGCGATCGATGCGAAAGACCCATATACCCGGGGCCATTCCGACCGGGTGAAACGGATGAGCCTGGCCATCGCCAAGAAGATGGGCTTCTCGGAGGAGAGGCTGGAGAATCTGGAGTATGGAGCGCTTCTTCATGATATCGGCAAGATCGGCATCAAGGACGAGGTCCTTCAGAAGCAGGGCCCGTTGAGTAACGAGGAGTACCAGTATATTCGGGAGCACCCGCTGATCGGGGTAAAGATCGTGGAGGGGGTCGAATTTTTCAAGGATAAGATTCCGATGATCCGCCACCACCATGAACATTATGACGGCAGAGGTTATCCCGACGGGCTGGCAGGTGAGGCCATTCCCCTTGAAGCCCGGATCATCAGCCTTCCCGATGCGTTTGATGCGATGACCAGCGCCCGGCCCCACCGTGGGGTGATGCCCCTTCAGAATGTCCTTGCGGAACTGGAAAAATGCAGAGGCAGACAGTTCGACCCGAAGATGCTGGAGATCTTCCTGAGAGAGAAGATTTATAAATTATAACTGCGAGACAAGTAAATGGAATAATGGAAGATTGGAATACTGGAATGGTGGGTCTGTATCCCATTTTGCTAAAACAATAAATCTTCACCATTATTCCAGTATTCCAACATTCCATGAGAGCTGAAACGATTCAGCTGCCAATAAATTTTAGAGATTCCAGGTAGATTAAATGTCAGGATTATGCCAGCCAACCTCACCCCGCAGTATTTAGAGGCAGAGGCCAAGTTCAAGCAGGCCAAATCCGTTCCCGAAAAGATTAAGGCGCTTGAGGTGATGATGGCCATCATCCCGAAGCATAAAGGGACGGAGAGGCTCCGGGGGCAACTGAAGTCCCGGATGGCCAAGTTGAAAGAAGAGCTTCAAAAAAAACCTGCGGTCAGCCGGGCCGAGCAGGCCTATAATGTGAAGAAAGAGGGAGCGGCCCAGGTGGCGCTTCTGGGCCTTCCCAATGCCGGAAAGTCGAACCTTTTCACCCACCTCACCCATGCTCCTTCCGAGGTTGCGGATTACCCCTTTACTACGCAGAAACCCATCCCGGGGATGATGAGGTTTGAGAACCTCCAGATTCAACTGGTGGATACGCCGCCCATCCAGATGGACCGGATCGAGCCCGGATTTCCCAATCTCATCAGGAACGCCGATGGGCTTCTCATTGTCCTGGACCTGACGGATGATCCTGTCTTCCAGATGGAGGTGGTTCTCGAAGAGTTGAACCGGATGAAGATAGAGATAGGAGATGGGAATCCGGCCCATCCGCCGGAACAAGGATGGGTTTTTAAAAGGGCGTTTCTTCTCGGGAACAAGGCTGATCTCAGGAATGCGACGGAAGGGCTTCGGGCGCTCGAGGGCCGTTTCAAGAGTGAATGGATGATCCTGCCGGTCTCTGCAAAGGAGGAGATGAATTTCGAAGAGGTGAAGAAAGAGGTCTATGGCCGTCTCGACATCCTCCGTGTCTATACCAAAATTCCTGGTAAAGAGCCGGACCTGACAGAGCCTGTGATTCTTAAAAGGGGAAGCACGATCGACGATGTGGCCCTTTCGGTTCACAAGGATTTCGCCGCCAAATTGAGGTATGCCCGGGTCTGGGGGTCTGGGAAATTTGACGGCCAGATGGTGAAGCGAGACTACCGGGTAAGCGAAGGCGATGTGATTGAACTGCATCTTTGATGCTTCGCGGAATATTGGAATAATGGAACATTGGAATAGTGGGTTTAAAAAAGTTAAGATTTTTTACAAATCATTTCAGGGTTAATAAACAGATGGCATTGTTAACACGAAGGCTCCTTTTAAGATATTTTTTGGGGTTGCCTTTCCTTTCTTCCTTTCCCTTTTGGGTTCCGGAGGTGAAGGCAGATTCTTTCCTTATGCAAAGGGAGAGGAGGGGCATGTCAATTGCCGAATTTTTTAAAGGAGAAGAACTCTCATACGAGGTCGGGTTCTGGCTTTTTAAAAGGGCGGCCCTGGGGAAATTGAGTTTTAAAGAGATGGAGAAGAAGGGCTGTTACATGGCCATCCTTCAGGCGGAAACATTGGGCGTTCTGGGATTCGTTGTCCGTTATCGGGTGGACACCTACAGGTCTGTCATGGAAGAGGTGGATGGAGGGAGGCGACTCAGAGCCCTGTCTTTCGAAGAGGATGTGAAGATCGGGGAGAGGCTGAGACGGAAAACCCATCTTTTCGATTATCAGAAGATGAAATGGATTCAGACGAGGCGGAAAAAGGACGGATCCATCGTGAAGACGGAAGAGGAGATTCCTTCCGGAAAAACCTATGACGATTTCCTGACCGCTTCATACAATTTCCGTTATGGGGTTTATGGTGAGATCGACAGGGGGAAGCGGTTTTCTGTCCCTACCTTTCCGAAAAAGGGAGTGGGGACTTATGAGGTGAGTGTTGCATCGAGGGAGGAAGCGGAGAAGAGGAAGAAATCTGAGAAAATCAAAGACGGAAAAGATTACTTCGTCAAACTCTCCCTCGATCCGGAAATCACCCATTCAAAAGAGGGGCTGATTGAGGGGTGGCTCTCCAGAGACCTCTACCCGATCGAAGGAACGATCAGAGATGTTGTCCTCTTCGGGGATGTGACCGGGAGGCTCATAAGTAAAGTTCGGAGTCATTAGTTCGTAGTTCGGAGTGAAAATCAAATACTCCGAACTCAAAACTCCGAACTCCGAACTGAAAACATGGATACTCATTCAAAATATTTCAGGGTTCATCGGAAGGATATCGCCTATTTCAAGTTTATCATCGAATCGCATGAGGGGATGGCCGTGGTGAGAACGAAGGATCCTCATGAGGCGATTGTCGAGCTGATGATTGCGCCGGGCTGGGAAAAGGATGTGGAAGAGGTTTTGGAGGGGCTGCGGAAGGAGATTCCTATCGAAGCAATAACTTAATTCGAAGCACAGTTTTATGGTCATCAGAAGATCAGGGTATCAGGATATAAGGACATCGGGTTTAATCATTCTTTTTTTGAATCTAACTGGTGACCTGATGTTCCGATGCTCTGCATCCTGATATTCTGGTTTCCTGATTCCATTTCGGATTTTAAAGATCACCTCAAATGAGGAGAATAGAATGATAGAACATCTCTCGCCTGACAAAATTCTAAGCGAAGCCCTCAGGGAGGGCGGGGAGTTTGCGGATCTCTTCTTTGAGCAGACCTATGCGGTTGCGATCGTCTGCGAAGAGGACCGCATCGAAAAGATGATCTCAGGTCAGGACACGGGCGTGGGGCTCCGGGTTCTTTTCGATGGAAGAACCTTTTACAGTTTTACCAACCGTCTTAATGAAGAGGATCTCCTCGACTTAGCCAGAGTGGTCAGCCGGGCAGTAAAAGAAGACCGGGGAGAAAGTATCTTCAATCTCCTTCATCAGGGGAGGGTTGCTCCCTCCGCTCCTTCGATTTGTGCTCCTCACTCACCGATTGAGAAACATCCCAGGGAGGTTCCGATCAGGGAGAAGGTCTTGATGGTGAATCGGGCCAATGAGATTGCTCGGAAACTCGATCCCCATGTCCGACAGGTCAAGGTCCTCTACAGGGATGTGAGCCAATCTCTTTCCATTGCCAATTCAGAAGGTTTATGGATAGAAGGGGAGAGGGTGGGAACGGTCTTTTCAGCTCAGGTTGTCGCCTCTCAAGAGGATATCATCCAGACCGGATACGAACCGATCGGGGGGACGATGGGTTTTGAGCTCTTTGACCTCTGCCCTCCGGAGAGAGTGGCGGAGGTGGCGGCAAAGAGGTCCCTGCTCATGCTTTCAGCAAGGAGGGCTCCTATGGGGAAAATGGCTGTTGTCCTGTCGAGCGATGCAGGAGGAACGATGATCCATGAAGCCATCGGACATGGACTGGAAGCAGACCTGGCTCAACAGGGCCTCTCCGTCTATTCAGGAAAGATCGGAGAGAAGGTGGCATCTCCGCTGATCACCGTCGTGGATGATTCCACTCTTCCACAAAAGAGGGGCGCCTATGCGTTTGATGATGAAGGGGTCGTCTCGCAAAGGACCATCCTGGTGAAGGAAGGGATTTTGAAAAGATATCTCTACGATCGTCTCAGCGCATTCAGAGACGGTGTTCCATCAACCGGAAACGGAAGGAGGGAGTCCTACCAAATAAAACCCATCCCCAGGATGAGCAACACGCTCATCCTTCCGGGGAAGACAAAGCCCGAAGAGATCATCCGCTCCGTAGAGAAGGGTCTATTCGTGAAGAAGATGGGCGGCGGTCAGGTCAATACGGTCAATGGCGATTTTGTCTTTGAGGTGAGCGAGGGGTACCTGATCGAAAAAGGAAGCATCGGAGAACCGGTCCGGGGAGCCATCCTGATCGGCAACGGGCCTCAGGTGTTAAAGGAGATTGACATGGTGGGTGATGATCTCGGTTTTGGAATCGGAACCTGCGGAAAGGATGGTCAGGGCGTTCCGGTTGCGGACGCCCAACCCACCCTGAGAATCCCGGAAATCGTCGTAGGAGGCAGGGAGGGAAACCCTTGAACAAGGGGAGATGGGGAGATAGGGAGATGGGGTGATGCGGTGATAAAGTTCGGAGTTTAGAGTTCGTAGTTCGGAGTTCGGATTGGGGAATAACCAAAAGATTCAGAATCAGAGATTTAACTATTTACGCAATGCGGTCTGCCCCATGCGCTATGCTTCTTCTTCGGGGGGTTCGGGGAGTTTTTCCATTTTGACCTTCGAGATCCGCTGGCCCACCATTTCGACAATGCTGAACCGTTTGCCTTCCAATTCGAAGACATCTCCTACGATTGGAATCTTCTGTAAGGAGGCCATTAAAAATCCCCCCAGGGTCTCATATTCCGGCGATTCCGGCAGGGGAATCTGATAGTCTTCTTTTAAGTCCTTGAGACTGATCGGTGCATCGATCAGGAGGGTTCCGTCTTTCAACTGGGTAACAGGGCTTTCCGTATCATGTTCATCCCTGATTTCTCCGACAATCTCTTCGATCAAATCCTCGATAGTCACCAAACCAGAAATTCCACCATATTCATCTACGACGAGGGCCATGTGGATGCTCCTCCTTTGCATCTCTTTCAGGAGAAGGCTGATGTTCATCGTCTCCGGGATAAAGAACGGAGGACGGATGGTCTTCCGGGTATCCACCTGGCCTGTTTTACTGAGGAGGGTTAGAAAATCTTTTGCATAGAGGATCCCCCGGATATCATTGAGCTCTCTTCCAAAGACAGGGTATCGTGAGAACTGCTCCTCTTCAATGACAGAGAGAATTTCCCGGGGTGGCCGATCAATTTGAATAGCGACCATCTGGGTGTCGGGGACCATCACTTCTTTTACGGACATGTCCGCAAATTCAAAAACGCTTTGAAGGATTTTTTCTTCCGTAGGCTCAAAAATGCCATGTTGCCCGCCCTCTTTAATCAAGAGCTTTACCTCTTCCTCAGTAATATAGGCCCTCTCGGTAAAGGGTTTTCTTCCAAAGGGGGCGAGTACGAGTGAGGTGCTGAAGGTGAGAAGTCTGACAAAGATGTAGGAAACCTTTGAAAAGGCGTCAATGGTTCGTGCCGTCCAGAGGCCGACCGTCTCGGGATGCGACAGGGCGATCGATTTTGGCACGAGTTCTCCAAAGATCACTGAAAAATAGGTGATCAAGACGACAACGATCCCAATAGAAATGGGTTCTGCGGCAATGGAGATGGCTTTGATCGGAACCATCTGAAGGGCTGGTTTGATGACCTCGGCAGCGGCGACACCTCCGACGGCGGAGGCAAAAACGCCTATGCCAGTGATTCCGATTTGGATCGTTGCCAAAAACCGGTCAGGATTTTCTTTTAGCCTCAGCAAGATGTTCGCATTTCTCTTTCCAATGACAGCCATCTGCTGGACCCTGCTCTTCCTAGCCGTGACCACCGCAATCTCTGTGCCGGCGAGATAGCCATTAAAGAGGATGAGGATGGCAATCAGGATTACCTCTCCAAGAAGTTCTTGCATGTCGACCTCCCAGGTTTTTTATTAAACATAGGAAAGAAGAATGAACATAGTGAAATAGGTGGGTTGGTTTCCATCTCGCCTTTTTTGGAAGAAGAAATCTTCAAAAGTTGATCTTCTTGAGCCGTTTGATTGCCTCTTGCAACCTTGACTCATCCACTGTGAGGGTCATCCGGATATAACCTTCTCCTGCGTCTCCGAATCCATTGCCCGGAGTGGCGACGATTCCTGCGTTTTCAATCAGGAGCGTGGCGAATTGGGCGGAGGTATATCCCCGCGGAACCCGGATCCAGAGATAGAAAGTGGCCTTCGGCAAGTCCACTTCCAGGCCCATCTCCCGGAGGCCTTTCACCATCACATCCCTCCGGCCCTCATAAATGCGGATGAGGTTGGGAATGGGCGTGTCATACCGGTTGAGAGCTTCGATTCCGGCCTCCTGGATCGCCTGAAAGAGGCCCGAATCGATATTGGTCTTAACTCTTCCCAACCCTGAAACGATTTCAGGATGGCCAACGGCAAAACCGATCCTCCAGCCCGTCATGTTGAAGGTCTTGGAGAGGCTGTGAAATTCGATTCCCACCTCTTTCGCCCCTTCGATTTCAAAGAAGCTGAGTGGCCGGTAGCCATCGAAAGCCAGTTCAGAGTAAGCCGCATCATGACAGACGATGATCCCGTAGCGCCGGGCAAAGGCGATCACCTCTTCAAAGAAAGGCCGTTCGGCAATGGCTGAAGTCGGATTGTTCGGATAGTTGATGAAGAGAAGCTTTGACCTCTCCGCCACCTCTTTTGGAATGTCCGAAAGTTTTGGGAGAAAGCCATTCTCCTTGAGAAGGGGCATGAAGTGAGGAGTCCCTCCTGCAAAGAGGGTGGCCACGCGGTAGACCGGATAGCCCGGACTGGGCACAAGCACATAATCCCCCGGATTAACAAAGGCGAGAGGGATATGGGCAATGCCCTCTTTTGAGCCGATGAGGGTGAGCACTTCTGTTTTTGGATCAAACCTGACGCCAAATCTCCTCTCAAACCATTGAGCCGCAGCAGTCCTGAACTCGATCATCCCTTCATAGGAGGGATAATGATGATTTCCCGGGTCTTCGGAGGCCTTTTTCATTCGTTCGATGATCGGCCCAGGAGTGGGGAGATCAGGGTCTCCGATCCCCAGGTCGATGAGGTCCATTCCTTTCTTCCTCATCTCCCCTTTCTTCTTATCAATCTGTGCAAAGAGGTATGGAGGAATCTGTTCAATCCGTTTTGCCTTTTCAATCCGCATCGTTCTCTCTCTTTCCCTGTAATTTTCCATGAATGAAGGACACACGCCACAGACACGGTCACGTTTTTTAGCTTTATCTTAAGGGCTTCCCCACAGAAATTCAAGTTAAAAGTTGTAGCGTTAAAAGTTGTAGTTGACCTTAAATTAGAATTTCTTTAGAATGTAGAGTAACCTATAGTAAAGCCCGTTAGAAATTCCGGCAGGGCATTAAACCAAGATGGATGGGAGTATGAGATGGGCTCAAAAAACAGAAAGGTGATGGCCGCCGAAGAGATTGTTGACTTATTAAAAACAAATAAGAAGGCTCTGGAAAAATATAAGGTCAAAAGGATAGGGCTATTCGGTTCATATGTCAGGGGTGAACAAAAAAAAGAGAGCGACATAGATTTGGTGGTTGAATTTGATTTGTCCGCCTTTGGCAATAACTTTGAAGGACTTTTTGATGTTTTTATGGATTTGTCTTCTTACCTCGAAGATTTGTTTAGAAAAAAGGTGGATATTTTGACTCCCGTGAGCATTGAAAGCATAAGAATTAAGGAGGTGGCTGAGGACATAAAAAGGAGCCTGATCTATGCCTAAAAGAGGCGACAAGGAGTTCACAAAGGATATTATAGAAGCAATAGAAAGAATTAATGTTTACACTGCGGAAATGAGTTACGATACTTTTTTGCTGGACCCCAAAACGCAAGATGCGGTGGTCCGGAATATTGAAATCATAGGAGAAGCCGCCAAAAATCTTTCACACGATTTTAGAAAGATGCATAGAGAGATTGATTGGAAAAAGATCGCTGGGATGAGGGATAAAATCATCCATTTTTACTTTGGTGTAAAGTGGGATATCGTATGGTCTGTAATAAAAGACAAGATGCCAAAACTCAAAACACAGATTGACAGTTTTTTAAAGGACGTGGAAACTGAAAATGGGTCTTGAAAGAAGGCAACACATCCTTAATCTCTTTGGCATTAAGACCTTCGCAGGCTTGAAAGAAAAATGGGCATCCTCTTATTGACATCAACCCCCCTTCCTATCATAATTATGGGCACTTTTTAAAAAGAAGGTACAATGAAAAAGAAAATTGTTATCCACACCTTTCTTCTCCTTTTCATTCTCTTCTCCGTTTTGAACGGATGCGCCGGGAAGGGAAAGGATGTCAAGACGATCAAGGGAGATCCGGAAATCCTCTACCGCCAGGGATTGGAGCGGTTCAATAAGAGGGACTATTCCGAGGCATTGAAGATATTTGAACAGATCAAGTCCAACTTTCCGGATAGCCCGCCTTATACCCAGTGGGCGGAGGTAAAGGTCGGGGATTGCCACTTCTTTAAAAAGGATTATGTGGAAGCCATCGCGGCCTATGAGGAGTTCAAGAAGACCCGTCCCACCCACGAAGAAATCCCTTATGTTCAATATCAGATCGGAATGGCCCATTTCAGCCAGATGCGCACCCACGACCGGGACCAGACCTCCACGAAGAAGGCCCTCTCCAACTTCGAATATTTAGTCGCCAACACCTCTCCCAGCATTTTTACCGAAAAGGCTGAAAAAAAGATTGAGACCTGCAAGAAGCAGTTGGCCGACCACGAGTTCTATATCGGAAATTTCTATTATAAACAGGGAAAATATCAGGCGGCCGCCGCCCGGTTCGAGGGATTGTTAGAGAAATTTCCGAAGAGGGCTGAAGAGGATAAAGCGCTTTATCTTTTAGGGAAGAGCTGCCTCGAACTCGACCAATGGGAAAAGGCAAGAGAAGCCTTTTCGCGAATTGTCAACGAATATCCGAAGAGTTCCCACTACAGGGAGGCCAAATCGATCCTGGATCAGGGCAAGAAGGAGAAGATAGTCCTTCGCAAGGCAAAAGCCAAAGAACCCAGGAAGAAGGTGGATCCAAAGGAGGGAGAGGCTGAAACAGTTGCCCTGGTCAAATTCGATGAAGAGAGAAGACAGCCGGTTTTGCTGAAAGATGATAAGATGGAGTTAACGAGGGATGAAAAGAAAGTTGTTCCTCCTTCCGTCGAAAAACCGGTTGAACCAGCGGTTCTAAAAGAAGAGACCCCCCAAGCGACTTTGCCGTTGGTCAAATACGAAGAGGAAAAGAGGCAACCCATGGTCTCCCCTTTGCCTCCCCCGAAAGAAGAATTGAAGATTGAGGCAAAACCGGAGGATGAAAAGCGGATGGCAGCGCTGCCGCTCCCGACTGTAGCACCTGAGCCCAAAGAAGTACTGAAGGAGGAAAAACCTCCAAAGAAAGAGGTGGAGAAGACAAAAGAGAAGGAGAAAGAGATTGCAGCATTACCGCCTCCCTCAACAAAAGAGAGGGAGGTCTTGAAAAAGGAGACTCCCGCTGAACACAAGGAAGTCAAATTGGGGGACACAGGCGAGCCGATAGACATCACTTCGGACAGAGTGGAGACCTTTTCCAAAGAGAATCTGATCGTCTTCAAGGGGAATGTGATGGCCCGGCAGAAGGATATGGTCATCTATTCCGATTCTCTCGAGGCCCTGGTCTTTGAAGATGGCAAGGGGATTGAGAAGGTGGTGGCCGGGGGGAATGTGAAGATCCAGCAGGGACTTCGGGTCGCCAATTGCCAGAAGGCGGTCTTCTATAATCGGGATCAAAGGGTGATTCTGACCGGCGACCCGAAGGTATGGGAAGGCGACAACCTGGTCTCCGGAGAGGAGATCATCTTCGATATTGCAAAAAATCGTATCGAGGTAAAAGGAGGACAGGGAGGAAGAGGAAAGGTGAGGGTTCTTCCCGGCGGCGGGGAACTTGAAAAGCTGAAATGAGAAGATGGTTCTCCGGTCTGGTCACCCTCCCTTAACGAATTTGGACACGAGTCATGTTTGAAAATCTTTCATCCAAATTAGATGCTGTTTTTAAGAAGCTTCGAGGCCATGGGAAGTTAACGGAGCAGAATATCCAGGAGGCCCTCAAAGAGGTAAGAGTGGCCCTGCTCGAGGCGGATGTCAATTTCAAGGTGGTGAAGGATTTCGTCCAGTCTGTCCATGGGAGAGCCATCGGTCAGGAGGTGATGGCAAGCCTTACTCCTGCCCAGCAACTGATTAAGATCGTGAAGGAGGAGATGACCTCGCTGATGGGAGGTCAGGAGCAGAGGATTCAACTTTCAGGAAGCCCTCCTGTTCCGATCATGCTCGTCGGCCTTCACGGATGCGGAAAGACGACCACTGCGGCCAAATTAGCGCGCCACTTCCAGGGGATGAAGAAACGGCCCTATCTCATCCCTGCGGATGTCTATCGACCGGCCGCCATTGAACAGTTGCAGAAATTAGGGGAGGAGCTGAAAGTCGATTTTTACAGGCCAGGACCCTCGCAGATGCCGCTCGAGATCTGTCTCAAGGCGAGGGATGCGGCCCTGAAGGGCGGATACGACCTGATGCTCATCGATACGGCCGGAAGGCTTCATATCGATGAGGCATTGATGCTTGAGCTGAGAGAGATCAAAACGCAGATCAAACCGAGAGAGATTCTTTTCGTCGCCGACGCCATGACCGGGCAGGATGCGGTCAATGTCGCAAAGAGTTTTAATGAGAGGCTGGGCGTCGATGGAATCATCCTGACCAAAATGGATGGGGACGCCCGCGGAGGAGCGGCCCTTTCGATCAAGGCGGTGACGCAGAAGCCGATTAAATTCATCGGCGTGGGGGAGAAGCTCGACGCCCTTGAGGTCTTCCATCCCGAACGGATGGTTTCAAGAATCCTGGGCATGGGAGATGTCCTGACCCTGATCGAAAAGGCAGAGGCCACTTTTGATGAGAAGAAAGTTAAGGAATTAGAGAAGAAGATCCGGAAAGATTCATTCACGCTGGAGGATTTCCGGGATCAGCTTCAGCAAATTCGAAAGATGGGATCGCTCGAATCGATTCTCAATATGATCCCCGGGCTTCCGAAGAAGATGAAAGGGATGGGAGGCCTCCAGGTGGATGAGAGCGAGCTGGGCAGGGTGGAGGCCATCATCAGCTCGATGACGTTCAAGGAGAGAGCCAATTTTACGATCATCAACGGAAGCCGGCGATTGAGGATTGCAGCGGGAAGCGGGACAAGCGTTCAGGAAGTCAACCGGCTCTTAAAACAGTATGCTCAGGCCCGAAAGATGATGAAACAGTTTTCAAAGATGGGCGGCAAAGGACTGGGAAGAGGACAGGTTCCGTTCTTTTCTTGATGAGGTAATGTTTCTGTTAAAATTCGAAATACGAAATCCGGGCGGAGCGTCCAGCAGGACCAATTCGAAACAAGCACGAATTTTCAAATCACAAATGACCTAAACAAATAAAAAAGTTTTAGGCTTTGAAATTTTTATTTTGGGTTTGTTTCGGATTTCGATATTCGAAATTCGTATTTTATGTTTAAAAGAAGGAGGTGATTTAAAGCAATATGGCTGCATCAATGAGATTGATGAGATTTGGCGGAAAGAAGAAACCTTTTTATCGGATTGTAGTTGCAGACCGCCGTTCTCCGAGAGACGGAAGGTTTATCGAGCAGGTAGGAACTTACGATCCAGGGAAAGATCCGGCAGAAGTCCGAATTAAGGAAGAGAAGGCAATCGCCTGGCTGAAAAAGGGAGCCCAACCCACTCCGACCGTTCGTCAGCTTCTGATTCGATCGGGCGTGACAAAGAAGCTGGCTGAAAGCAAAAAAGAATAGGTCACCTTTTCCCTCATGGCGACTTTGAAAGGATCTCTCCGAGAGCGGTTGCTCGAATTGGAGGTGTGATGATGACGGCAAAGGAGTTGATTGAGTTTATTGCCAAGGCATTGGTCGATCATCCGGAGCAGGTCAGGGTTTCCGAAGTCGAGGGGGAGAGGACCTCGGTCATCGAGCTCTCCGTAGCAAAGGATGATCTGGGGAAGGTGATCGGAAAACAGGGCAGAACGGCAAGAGCCATCCGCGTGATTCTGGGAGCGGCTTCTGCCAATCTGGGTAAACGCTCTGTTTTGGAAATCATCGAATAGCGACCCATGGAGCAAACTCTTTACCCGATCGCGAGGGTGGGCAAGCCCCATGGGGTCAGGGGGAGGATTAAAGTAGATTATTTCGGGGAGGACCCCGACCGCTTTCTCCTTTATCAGAAGATTTTTATCCAGAACGATTCAGGAAGACCGGAACCCTACGAAGTTCTGGAAGTCACCCCTCAACCGCCACGCCTTATCTTAAGATTGAAAGGGATCGAGAGGATCGAAGAGACAGAGCGTCTCATCGGTAAGGAGATCCTTGTCCGCAGAGAAGATCTCCCCGAGCCGGAAGAAGGGGAGTATTACTGGTTCGAGATCCTGGGGATGGCGGTGGAAACAGAGAAGGGCAAAAGGATCGGCACGGTGAAGAAGATCTTTCCGACAGGCGCCCATGATGTCTATGTCGTCGAAGGAAAAAGAGGTGAGATTTTTCTGCCGGCAACCCAAGGGGTGATCCAGACCATTGACCGTCAAAGAAGGGTGATAAAGGTCGTCCGGATGGAGGGATTGTGGGAGGAGGAAGATGAGATTTGACATCCTCACCCTTTTCCCGGAGATGTTTTCCTCTCCTTTTCAGGAGAGCATCCTGGCCAAAGCGATTGAAAAAGGGCTGATCGAGGTAAGGACGATCAACATCAGGGACTTCGCCCTTGATAAACACCGGATCGTCGATGACGCTCCCTATGGCGGAGGGCAGGGCATGGTGATGAAAGTGGAGCCCATTGCCCGGGCCATCGAGCAGGTAAAATCAGAAGATCCATCGGTCAGGACGATCTATCTCACCCCCGAAGGAAAACCGTTGAATCAGGAGATCGTCAGGGAGCTCTCTTCCCGATCGCATCTCATTCTTCTCTGCGGCAGGTATGAAGGAGTGGATGAGAGGGTGAGGGAACTCTTCGTCGATGAGGAGATATCGATAGGGGATTATGTTCTGACCGGAGGAGAATTAGCCGCCATGGTTCTGATCGATGCGGTCTCAAGGCTTCTGCCCGGAGTGTTAGGGTCGGACCGGTCGGCGGAGGAAGATTCCTTCTTCGGTTCTTTGCTGGAATATCCCCAGTATACCCGGCCTGCAAGTTTCAGAGGGCATGGGGTTCCCGAAGCCCTCCTTTCGGGAAACCATCAGGCGATCTCTCTCTGGAGAAGGAGGGAGGCTCTGAGGAGAACGCAGATGAGGAGGCCGGACCTGTTAAGTCAAGCTTCTCTTTCTGAGGAAGACAAAAGGATTTTGGAGGAGATATCAAAAAAGGTTGTTTCGTAACGGGTGCATCCCTACTTGAACCATGACAATGCTCCGGGTGCTCGGGTTAAGGTTAAGGTGACGAAGCCCGTTTCGGTTATCGGTTAAGGTTACGGGCAAAAAAATAAGAGACGATAAACGTAGCCTTTTATTAACGATACGGGCATCGTTACCGTTACCTCTAAACGAAACCATTATTTTCTAAGCAATGGCTTCTAACCTCTACATCGGATTGGTTCACCATCCCGTCTATGGTCGAAAAAGAGAAGTTATCGCCACCGCGGTGACCAACTTCGATATTCACGATATTTCCCGCTGTGCGCGGACATTCGGGCTGGGAGGTTTTTTCATCATCACTCCCCTTGAAAGCCAGGTGGAGTTGGTTGAGAGGATCATCAGCCACTGGAGTCAGGGTGAGGGCTCGGTATACAACCCTACGAGAAAGGAATCTCTCTCCCTGGTCCGGGTATCCCGGAGCATTGATGGGGCGGATCAGGAAATCTCGCGCTTTCATCAGAAGAAGGCCAAGAGAGTTGCCACAGGAGCTTCTCCTCACCCTGATTGCATCGGTTACGGAGGACTTCGGGAACTATTCAAGGACAGGGAAACTCCGTTTTTCCTCCTGTTCGGGACCGGGTGGGGTTTGACCCAGGAGGTTAAAGACAGTTCGGATTATGTGCTGGCACCCATCGAAGGAAAAGGTTATAATCACCTCTCAGTCCGCTCAGCCGTTGCCATCATCCTGGACAGGCTGTTAGGGGATAGAATTAGCAGTTCGGAGTAATGAGTTCGTAGTTCGGAGTAATTATTTAAACTCTCCGAACTCAAAACTCCGAACTCCGAACTTATTTTGGAAGGGAGAGTAAGATGAATCCGTTAGAGATGATTGAAAGGGAACAGTTACGAACGGACCTCACCCCATTCAAGGTGGGTGATACGATCCGGGTCCACGTGAAGATCATCGAGGGAGAGAAAGAGAGAATACAGCCCTTTGAGGGAGTGGTCATTCGCAAAAAGGCCGGGGGGATCCGGTCCAGCTTCACCGTGAGGAAGATCTCCTACGGAATAGGGGTGGAAAGAATCTTTCCCTTGCATTCCCCCAGAATTGATCGGATCGATGTGATGAGCCGCGGGAAGGTGAGACGGGCCAAGCTCTTCTATTTGAGAGGCCTGAGAGGCAAGGCGGCCAGGATCCGGGGCGAAAAGAAACAAATAGCCTAAAAAAACATCAATGCAAAGTGTAAAATTAGCATTGAAAATTTTAAATTAAAATTGTTAAATTTTCATTTTGCATTTTGCAATGAGTGGTTATCATGCTTTTCCGTTCTCTTCCCGCTCAGCCCATGGACTACTTCGAAAAGATGTACCGTGGGCAGGGCTACCAGCGGGTTGCCGGTGTGGATGAGGCGGGAAGAGGCCCTCTCGCCGGGCCTGTCGTGGCCGCGGCGGTCATCCTTCCGGAAGAAGGCATCGGTCAGAAGCTCTTCGATTCCAAACAGATTCCTTCGAAAAAAAGGGAAGCACTCTATGAGATCATCCTTTTAAAAGCCCTGGGAGTAGGCATCGGAACCGTCTGCCAGGAGGAGATCGATCTTCTCAATATTCTCCAGGCAACTTTAAAGGCGATGGTCCAGGCAGTCGAGAGCCTTCCCGTGTCCCCCGATTTTATTCTGATCGATGGAAATCAACCCCTCCATTTTCCCGTCCCTCAGAAGCCCATCCGCAAAGGAGACCGGATTTGCAACTCCATTGCGGCGGCATCCATTGTGGCCAAGGTGACCCGAGACCGCCTGATGTTTGAGTGCCATCAAAAATACCCGCAGTATAATTTTGCGAAACATAAGGGCTACGGGACAGCGGAACACCGGAAGGCCATTGAGAGATTCGGCGTCTCCGAACTTCACCGGAAGACCTTTCGGGGCGTAAAGGAATATTTATGATGGGGAGATAGGGAGAAGGGGAGATGGGGAGTTTGATAGGCGGGACATTCCTGTCCCGTATTAGTCGGGGTTAGAAAACCCCGACTATCGAGAGAAGATACAGGGTCATGCAAAAAAAAGAGCTTGGCGAAAAGGGCGAAGAGATTGCCCTCCGTTTCTTAAAGAAGAATGGCTACCGCATCCTCCAGAGAAATTATGTTTGCAAGTTGGGCGAGGTCGATATCATTGCGAGAGAGAAGGACACCTTTGTCTTCATCGAGGTCAAGACGAGACGATCGACCACCTTCGGTCCTCCCCAGTTGGCGGTGAATCAAAAAAAACAGGAGCAGATCTCAAAAGCAGCCCTGTACTTCCTGAAAGAGAAAAGGCTTGAAGAGGCAAAAGCCCGATTCGATGTGGTCGCCATTCTCCTCGGACCCAAAGGCGAAGAGGTCGAACTCATCCGTGATGCCTTCGATTTACAGTATAAATAAGGTCGCATCGTCACTTGGTCTCATAGTCTTATGGCAAGGGATCTGAAATCTTCGGTTGATTGTTCGATTTGACTTTTTAAGATTCATTTGTAAGAATATAGGAAACTATAGCTAGGGGAGCTCACTTGGGCTGAGAGTCCTTGTTCCGCTTTGGCGGGACAGGGAGACCCTCTGAACCTGTTCGGGTAATTCCAGCGAAGGGAAGCGGTAATAAAGATGGAGAAAGCCGTAATACCATTCATTGGAATTACGGCTTTTTGTTTTTGTGCTTCCCCAATCGAGGACGGATAAGAGATTTCTGAAAAAGTCCAGAAATCTCTGTAATCATTTTTTGAAATCTGTGTAATCAGAGGGCGAAAAGTAGTTTTTCAGAGCTCTCGATAAGGAGACTGAGATGAAACGAATACTAACGATTGCCGGATCGGATTCGGGAGGAGGAGCGGGGATACAGGCGGACCTGAAGGCGATTACCCTTCTGGGTGGCTACGGGATGAGTGTGATCACAGCACTCACCGCACAGAATACCATAGGGGTTCAGGCCATCCATGAGGTGCCTGTCTCTTTTGTGAAGAAACAGATGGATTCCGTGCTCTCCGATATCGGCGCAGATGCTATTAAAACAGGGATGCTGTCGAGCTCGAAGATCGTCGAAGTCGTGGCCAATAAGATTAAGGAGTACGGAGTAGGAATCGTGGTCGTTGATCCGGTGATGGTCTCCAAGAGCGGAGCTTCCCTGCTTCGCAAAGAGGCTCAGAAGGCGGTCATCAAACGGTTGATTCCTCTGGCGACGGTGATCACCCCCAATTTGTTTGAAGCTTCTGTTCTCACCGGCCGTCGGGTGGATTCGCTCGATGGGATGAGAAAGGCGGCTATTGACATCTGGGCATTAGGGGCAAAGAATGTGGTGATCAAAGGGGGCCATTTGAAGGGAAAGGCGATTGATCTTCTCTTCGACGGGAAAGACTATATCGAGTTTGAAGGCTCGAGGATTGAGACGAAAAATACCCATGGGACGGGTTGTACCTTTGCCTCAGCGATTGCAACGTTTTTAGCCAGAGGAGAGACTGTTCCGGGAGCGGTGAACAACGCAAAGAATTTCATCACCATGGCGATCCGGGCCGGTTTAAACCTTGGGAAAGGAACGGGTCCCACCCATCCGACAGCCTATGTGCTGAAGGAGATGGAACGCTATCCCGTGATCCAGGAATTAAAGAAGGCCGTGGATGTGTTGAAGGAAGAAAAGATGGGATACCTGATTCCAGAAGTCTCTTCCAATTTAGGTTATGCCCTTCCTTATGCAGAAGGATGGGAAGAGGTGGCTGCCTTTCCAGGGAGGATTGTTCGATTGAAAGATTCGGTGACCACCTTTGGAGACCCTGAGTTTGGGGTTTCCCAGCATGTTGCCAATATTATTCTGACCGTCATGAAGTTTAATCCCGAATACCGGTCAGCCATGAATATCCGTTATTCAAAAGAGAATATTGCGCAATTAGAGGGGAAGGGGTTCCTCATTGGCCATTTTGACCGGAGGCTCGAACCGAAAAAGATAAAAGAAAAGGAAGGCTCTTCGTTGGAATGGGGAGTGGGAGAAGTGATCATGCAATTAAAGCGCATTCCTGATTTCATCTATGACGAGGGAGGTATTGGTAAGGAACCCATGATCCGGGTTCTGGGACGGAATCCGGTGGAAGTCATCGATAAGATAAAGAAGGCAGCAAGCAGTGACAAGTAACCAGTCACCAGTGATCAGTAATCAGTGATCAGAAAGATTCAAAAAAAGGAGAGATCGATGAGTAAGTTGGGACATGCCGAGAGCTTCAGGGATTTGGTTGTCTATAAGAATGCTCGGAAATTAGCAAAGTCAGTTTTTGAACTAACGAAGTCTTTTCCTAAGGAAGAAATGTATTCATTAACCGATCAGGTCAGACGATCATCGCGTTCGATTGGGGGACAGATTGCTGAGGCATGGGCTAAGAGACGATATAAGAAACATTTCATCAGCAAACTCACCGATGCGGATGGTGAGCAGCAAGAAACACAACATTGGATCGAGACGGCAGAAGATTGTGGATATTTGAAACCAGAGCAAACCCAAAAGTTAAACAACGCGGCGTCCGAAATAGGCAGAATGATCAACTCAATGATTAATAAAGCGGATATTTTTTGTGATAAGCGTTTTTCAGTCACCGATGACTGATAACTGGTTACTGATCACCGTTTTTTAACAAGGGGAGGAAAACAATGCCTGGAATAAAGCCGATTCCAAAAGAGGAAAGAAATCTAAAGGGTTGGGATTTTTTTCTGCTCTGGGCCGGAGCGGCAGTGTCTCTGGCAGAGATATGGGCAGGAGGTCTGATTGTGCCCCTCGGACTTGGCCTGGGGCTCTGGGCCATTCTCCTCGGGCACCTCATCGGCAACACGCCATTTGCCTTGGGCGGTTTGATTGGAAGCCGATGGGGCATCCCAACCATGGTGGCAGTCCGGCCTTCTTTTGGCATCCGGGGTTCCTACTTTGCTGCGGCTCTCAATGTCATTCAGCTCATTGGCTGGACAGCCGTGATGCTGATCATCTGCGGAGGAGCGGCAGACGCTATTTCAAAGTCGTATGGATTTTCTAATCCCACCCTCTGGATCATCCTTGCCGGAACGATCACGACGCTGTGGGCTGTTGTGGGTCGCCGGTTCTGGAAGTATCTCCAGCGGATCTCCGTCTTCGTCCTGCTAATTTTATGTATGGCGATGACCTATATCGTCTTCCGGGAATATGGATGGGGAATGCTCTCTCAACTTCCTCAGAAAAAGGATTTTCCATTTATGGTCGGAATGGATCTCGTCATCGCCATGCCCATCTCGTGGCTTCCGCTGGTTTCCGATTATTCCCGTTTTGCCACAGGTTCGAGGTCAAGCTTTTGGGGAACCTGGATCAGTTATTTCATGGTCTCTTCGTGGATGTATTTTTTGGGTCTGGCCGCATCGCTGGCCACCCAATCCTCGGACCCCTCAGGGGTGGTGATGAACCTGATGCTGAAGTTCGGATGGGCAATCCCTGCCCTGATCATCGTCCTCTTCTCCACCTTTACCACCACCTTTCTGGATATCTATTCCACCGCGATCTCCGGGTTGAATATCTTTCCAAAATTAGGGGAACGAAAAGGAATATGGATCGGTGGAATACTGGGGACAGCCACTGCGGTCTTTTTTCCCGCCCTGCTCCAGTATGAGCATTTTCTCCTCTTTATCGGAGCCATGTTCTGTCCTCTGTTCGGGATCGTCCTCGTTGATTACTTCTTTTTAAGAAGGAGAGTGATCGATCTGGATGATCTTTACAGGAGGGATGGGAAATACTGGTTCCGGAAGGGGATCAACCCCGTCGCCCTCATTGCCTGGGCCATTGGATTTGCCATCTACCTGGGCTTCTCGCCGATGTTGATGGAGAAGGTGCTGCAGATCAAAACGGCCTTTCCATGGGCGATTGGTTCTTCTTTGCCGAGCATGGCGCTGGCGGGCATGATCTACTGGTTTTTAGCAGGCAGCCGCAGATACGGAGTGCGGAGTGTTTCATCTTAAAATGGCCCTGATGCTCTGAGAGAGTTGCATGATGTCGAAGGGCTTCTGAATAAAACCGTCACAACCCCGTGCCATTATTTTTGAGGCCTCGCCATCAATGCTATAACCACTTGAAAGAAGGACTTTCACCTCCGGAGAAACTTCCTTGAGCCGGTCAAAAACCTCCCCTCCGCCCATATGGGGCATGATGATATCGAGAAGAACAAGGTCGATGGAGTCTTGATGCTTCTTGAAAATTTCGATCGCCTCTACTCCGCCCCTGGCCACCAGAACCTTATAGCCCAGGACCTTTAACACTTTCTCGCTGACATCCAGAATCACTTCTTCATCATCCACCAGAAGAACCGTCCCGATGGCTTTCGAGATAGGAGCGGAGGATTTCACCGTCTGCTGAGCCGGTTTCCCCGAAGCAGGGAGGTAGAGCTTGAAGGTGGACCCGCGGCCTTTCTCTGATTCCACCTCAATATAACCGCCATGTCCTTTGACGATACCATAGGTTGAGGCCAGCCCCAGGCCTGTCCCTCTTCCCAATTCTTTGGTCGTAAAGAAAGGATCGAAGATACGATCGATCGTTTTAGAATCCATCCCCACACCGGTATCGGTGACGGTGAGCAGAACATATTCCCCGGGTTTGGGAATATAACCCCTTCCCTTGATCTCGCTGAAGTTCACATTGGCCGTTCTCAAAAAGAAGTCCCCGCCCTCTGGCATGGCATCTGCCGCATTGACAAAGAGGTTCATCAGAACCTGCTCGATCTGACCTTGGTCCGCTTCACAGGTGAACAGGTTCTTTGCGAGGTCCTGGTGAATGGTGATATTCTTTCTCGTTCTCCCAAAGGCCTCAGAGGTGTCTGTCACCAGTTGGTTCAAATAAATGGGCCTTAATGCGTACCGGCCCTTTCGAGCATAACCGAGCAGTTGAGCGGTTAACTTGGATCCGCTTAGAACCTGTTTTTCGATCATCCTCAACATCTCATAATGGGGGTGAGCGGAATTCACATCTAAAAGCATCAGGGAGACATTTCCCTGGACGACCATGAGAAGATTATTGAAGTCGTGGGCAATTCCGCCTGCCAGGGTTCCAATGGCCTCCATCTTCTGGGCCTGGATGAGTTGAGCCTCCATCCGTTTCTGTTCGCTCACATCGGTCAGAATGACGATGATGCTCCTTTGACTCTCGTCTATAACAGGAAGGAGATGAAGGGCAACCTGTTTTCCATTGAGCATCAAAGGCCCATTGACAGCGATAGGCTGTAAGGTCAGATGGATCTCCATGAGATGGTCTTTGATCCCTTGGCGGTCCGATTCAAGGAAGAGGCCGGTAAAATCTAAGGCTAAAAGTTGGTCCTCTGTTTGGTTGATCAATGAGATCGCTTTCGGATTGGTATACACGATCTTCCCTTCAGGGGTGATTTCCAGAATTCCCTCTGCCATGCTGTTCAGGATGATCTCAAAATGTTTTTTAACGGAGAGCAACTCTGATGTGATGTTTCGCGCATAAACATCCTCAATCCCGATCGTTTTTGGGGGATGGAGGACGCCCGTTTCCTGATTAGCCTGTTCAAGGGCCGCAAGGACGTGTTTCGCCATCTTATCGAGCGACCCTTTGGCGATACAGGCATTGGCTCCGAAGGAGGCGTAGTCGATCTCCTGTTCAGCAGCAATGGCAGAGAGAATGATGAGATAAACCTCTTTGAGAGACGGTACCTTGCGAATGATCTGACAGAGTTTCTCTCCGCCGATATGGGGCATGATGAGGTCAATGAAGATGACATCAGGGGTAAAGGTTTTTAGAATTTCAAGCGCGGAAAGACCATCTTCAGCAGTGAGCGCCTGATGGCCTTCCTTCTCCAACAACTGTGACATGAACTTCAACACAACAGGATGGTTATCCACCACCAGTATCTTCTTTTTCATCCTTCTTCCCCTTTAATGCCTCAGAAAATTCCAGAGATCCTCTTCCATTTCAGTTGAAGAATCGAGAAGAGCGCTATTTTCAATTTCAACAGGATGAGTTTCATTAGAAGTCTGTTTCTTGACATCTTAACTTCTCCCTTTCAGAGCCTCATCGATGGTCTCCAGTTTTTTCTTGATGACCCGGAGATCGACCTCGACCTCTTCCAGCCGATTCATCCGTGCCGCCATCTCAATTCTCTTTGCTGCGTCATGGATCTCCATAAGCCCGAGGATTCCAGCCGCCCCTTTAATGGAGTGGGCCATCCTTTCTGCGGACCAGGCATTCTTCCCTATCAAGGCCGATTGTAATTCGATGAGTTCAGGGGAGGCGGTCTTTAAAAAGAGATCAAACAGCTCCGATAGCTCTTCTTCCTCCAGCTTTAAATCACTTGCTAATTCTCCGAGATTCACACACTCCCCGATCCTTATTTGATTTCCTCTTCACCCTTTAAAAAACGATACAGCTCTGATTGCAGGATTCTCCAACCCTTTCCTGCCTTGATGGCCTTGATTCTACCGAGACGGATATACTTTAAGAAGGTGGGCTTTGAGATCTTTAAATATTCGATCGCTTCATCCGTAGTGAAAACGTTATCTCTTTCACTTAATGGCATCGATTTACTCCCATTCACTCTATTTTTCGTCTATTTAAAGCAAAAAATATGCCTGAAAAGACTGGAATCCCCTGTTTTTCATAACTATTTGTTTTTTTTAGGGTTAATCCGGGACAAGCCAAGGGCGGGCAAATAGCAGAATGCTATTCTGTCAAAAGGGAGTGCTTTTTGGCAAAAATTGAACACTTCCTGGAAATAGGTCATGACGGTATCAACACCCGCAAACCATGAAAATATTATAGGCGTTTGGGTTACGGTTACGAAGCCCGTTTCGGTTACTGGTTACGGTTACGTGAAAAGAATTAAGAGACGATAAACGTAGCCTTTTATTAACGATATGGGCCTCATTACCCTTACCGTTAGACTTTTATTTTCTGAGCAAAGAGGTGAGAAGAAAAATAGTAGATGACACTTAGGATTCGCCGAGGTAGGCTTTGCGGACCATCTCATTTCGCCGGAGGTTTTCTGCATTGTCGCTGAGGAGGATCGCGCCGGTTTGCAGAACATAACCGCGGCTTGCCACCTGGAGCGCCATACGAGCATTCTGTTCAACGAGGAGAATGGTTGTGCCGTCGGCATGGAGCTGGCGAATGGTGTCAAAGATGATGTCAACCAGAACAGGAGCCAGTCCCATGGAAGGCTCATCCATCAGGAGGACGCTCGGGTTCGCCATCAAGGCGCGGCCGGTGGCCAGCATCTGCTGTTCGCCTCCGCTGAGCGTGCCTCCCACCTGCTTTTGGCGTTCCCGAAGCCTGGGAAAGAGGTTGAAGACGCGTTCGAGGTTGGATTCGACGAGGCGCTGGTCGTTGATGGTGAAGGCGCCCATTTCAAGGTTTTCTTTCACGGTCAGGCGGCCAAAGATCCGGCGGCCCTCCGGAACCTGAACCACTCCCTTGGCCACAACCTCGTGGGGTCGATAACGGGTGAGATCTTCGCCCTCGAGACGGATCGAGCCCTGACGGGGACGGAGCAATCCGCTCGTCGTCTTGAGCATCGTGCTCTTCCCAGCGCCATTGGCTCCGATCAGCGTGACGATCTCTCCCCTGTTCACATCAAAGGAGACTCCCTTGAGGGCATGAATATGGCCGTAATAGGTATGGATATTTTCGATTTCAAGCAAAGCCATGACTTCGACCTTAACAACGCATAGTGCATAGGGCATAGGGTTGAGAGAATCACCAAATCCCAAGCACCAAATAACAAATAAGCTCCAATAACCCAAATTCCAAATTCAAAATTAGATCAGTTTCGGTCATTCGAAATTGAGAATTGGAATTTATTTGGGATTTGGAATTTGTGATTTGGGATTTTAAACACTTCGCTCCCTGCTTTATGCTTTCCAATTTATGATACCTGACTTACCTCAGCAGTGCTTCCCCGGCCTAAATAAGCTTCGATCACCTTTGGATTCCCCTGAATCTCAGTCGGGGTACCCTCGGCAATCTTCTCACCGTAATCAAGAACGGTTACGGTTTCGGAGATGCCCATCACGACCCTCATCTGATGCTCGATGAGGAGGATGGTAATCCCTAACTCATCACGGAGGTGCTGAATGAAGTCCATCATATCCTGCGTCTCTCTTGGATTCATCCCTGCCGTAGGTTCATCGAGAAGCAGGAGCTTGGGGCGGGACGCCAGCGCTCTGGCAATTTCGAGCCGGCGCTGATCTCCGTAAGGGAGATTTTTCGCTAAAAAATCTCCCTTTCCCGCAAGGTTGACAAATTTTAGCAGCCTCCTCGCCTCTTCAGCCGCCTCCTTCTCCTCTTTCCGTGTAGCAGGGGTGGACATCACGATGCCGAAAAACCCAGCACGGAGGTGGCCATGGAGGCCGACAAGGATATTCTCCATTGCTGTTAGATTGGGGAAAAGGCGAATGTTCTGATAGGTTCGGGAAATTCCAAGACGGACGATTCGGTCCGGAAGGAGGCCCACCAGAGAATGGTCATTGAAAAGGATTTCCCCCTCTTCAGGCTTATAAAAACCTGTAATGCAATTAAAGAAAGTTGTCTTGCCGGCGCCGTTGGGGCCGATGATACTATGGATGCTTTTTTCCCGAATGTCGATGTCGAGATCACCCACAGCCACCAGTCCGCCGAAGCGTTTTGTCACTTTTTTCGTAAACAGAAGGGCCATATTATCTTTTGATCAACCTGATTTCAATTCCAGAGATGACTTCGATTCTGCCTCTTTTTCTTCTTCTTCGTGAAACTCGCGGCGGTGCACTGCCTCCGGCCAGAGACCCTCGGGTCTGAGAAGCATCATAGCCACAAGAGCGGCTCCATAGACAAAGAGCCGATATTCTGCAAATTCACGCAGAAGTTCGGGAAGACCGACCAGGGCCGCGGCTCCCACGATGACACCAGGGATTGAACCCATCCCGCCCACAATGATGACACAGACGATATTGATGGAGATCATGACATTGAAACTGTGTGGATAGACCGAGCTGAGTTTGGTGGCAAAGATGGCTCCGCTCAGAGCGGAGAAACCGGCGCCTGTGGCAAAGGCAAGCAGTTTGGTGGCGACGAGATTGATGCCCATGGCCTGAGCCACATCCTCATCCTCGCGCATGGCCATCCAGGCTCGACCCAGTCGGGAATCCCTCAGGCGAAGGGAGATAAAGATAACGAGGAGACAGCCTGCAAGAATAAGATAGTAAATCTGTTGAGGGCCGGCAAACTCAAAACCCGCGATGGATGCTTTCGGAATCTTCCCGATGCCCTGTGCTCCGCCCAGCCATGGTCTGAGAAAGTCTGAGAGAACGAGAATGCGGATGATTTCGCCAAAACCAAGGGTTGCAATGGCGAGGTAATCTCCACGCATCTTGAGAACAGGGGTACCCAATAGGACACCGGAAAAGACTCCCATGACGATCACAAAGGGCAGGGCTTCCCAGAAGGAGAGGCTAAAGAAACCGAGCTCAGGGGAGGTCAGTACGGCTGTGGTATAAGAACCGATGGCAAAAAAAGCCACATAACCGAGGTCGAGAAGACCGGCATATCCCACGACGATATTGAGTCCAAGGCCCAGGAGGACATAGAGGCCTACAATCGTAAAGACCTCGCTCAGGAAGAGCCCGAGAACCTGAGGAAGAATAAGAAGAATAAAGACCAGGATGAGGATGCCGGACATCTTTAAGATGCGTTGAGGAGCAGGAGGAAGCTGTCGAAAACCGGTTTGAATAACGCTTCCCTTCCTCGACCAGAAGAGGAGAAGGGCGGCGATCAGAACGAACAACCCGATCGCGCCCTGAATCGTCAGGCCATTGGCTGTAAAAAGCCATTCATTGATGATTGCAAGAGGTCCCCAGAGGGAGAAGGTGGGACGGAGCAGATCCTGCAGGACACCCGCACCCACAACGCTTCCCAAAGAGATGAGCAATACCCGGCGGAGAAGTTTAGGCGAGAGAAAGAATAGACCTGCCAGTACACCACTCAGGGCTCCAGCACCAAGAAGCAGGAAAACGCCAATCTGTGTTCCTTGTTTAAAAGTGAGTAATTCGTAAAGGACAGGCATGGCATTGACGAAGACCTTACGGAGATCAATCAGACTCCCCACAATGACGAGAAGGGACACTAAGCCTCCCACGATCAACCCTGAGAGGAAGCTGTTGGCAAGAACCCAAAGCGATCCTTTGCCGGGAGTCCGCTTGGCCGCGAGATAACCCATAAAAAGGGCAACAATAATGAGGAGGGTATGGCCCATTGAAATGACATGGGCAATGATGTCACGCTGGCTGAAAGCCTCAACCATCCCGATGAGGGAGAGGAGAATTTCAACCACACCGCCAATCAATCCAATTTTAATGGCCTGTTTCATTGTTTTTTAGTCTTATAGTCGGATATTTAAAAATGACGGTCTCATAAAAAGTCGTCTCAGCGGTGAAAACCGTTATACTGCGTTTTTATCATTATTGGAGATTACTGGATTCCGGCTTTCGCCGGAATGACGATCGTTACACTAACTCTTTCACTATTTGACTATTATGCTTTCTTCACTACTAGGCGTTCTCCCAAAATACCAGTAGGCCGAAAGATCAGTACGAGTACAAGCATAATAAAAGCAATTGCATCTTTCAGTTGGTAAGGAGCGACAATGCCCAAACCATCGAGGAAGAGGCTCGGCCCCACAGACTCCACGAGGCCAAGAAAGATTCCGCCTAACATGGCCCCGGGGATGTTTCCGATGCCACCCAATACAGCTGCAGTGAAGGCCTTAATCCCTGGAATGAAACCCATGAAGAAATGGACCTGCTTAAACATCAGGGCATAGAGGACGCCTGCGGCTCCCGCAGACATGCCTCCGATGACGAAGGTGGTGACGATCATTCTATCTATGTCAATTCCCATCAGGGAAGAGGTTTCTTTGTCTTCGGACACGGCACGAATCGCTTTCCCCAAACGGGTTCGTTGTACAAACGTGTAGAGAGCGGCCATCAGGATGGCGGCCGCCACAATGACCACAGCCTGAAACTTCAGGATGCGAAATTCTCCGAGAGCCCACTCCCCTTCTAGAATCTTCACCACTGGATAGGCCTGGAAGCCTGAGCCGTAAAATCCACGGAAGGTGTACTGGAGAAAAAAGGAAGCTCCTATCGCGGTGATCAGGGGGATGAGACGGGGTGCGGTCCGGAGTGGGCGATAAGCAATCCGTTCCAGGAGAACAGCTATCAGCGTCGAAGTGGCCATGGAGACGAGAAAAATCATGATGAGGCTGAAGATGGGATATTGATCGAGAAAACCGGACGAATAAAAGGCGGCCGCAACGTAATAGGCTGTATATGGGCCGCTCATAAAGACTTCGCTATGGGCGAAGTTAATCATCCTTAAAATTCCGTAGACCATGGTGTAGCCCATGGCGATTAAGGCATAGATGCTTCCCTGAGCCAGGCCGAAGATGATGAAGTCGAACCAGTGGTAGACAGTGTATGTTTTTGCAGTTAGGGTGGCAGTGGAACCCCAAAAGATCAAGAGCAATATGGCCCCTCCGATGAACCACATGACCACATCGGTGGGAGTAATTCTTTCTATCCAGCGTTTCAGCATAAAAATCTTGTTCTTCTCTCCCCACATCCTCCCCCCGCAAAGAGGGGAGGACGTGGGGGATGAGGGTATTTTTACAACTGTCTGCTTTTAAATCAATTACTTTTTCTTAGCTGGTGCCGCAACTGCGGGCGACCAGATGGGTTTATCCGGAATGACCTGCTTCTTCACATTTTCGGCTGTCATTTGATAGATGGCGATCATCGGGTCCGCACAGTCTCCGGTCTCACCACAGGTGAGGTTTCCGGTCAACCCCTTGAGGTTTTTGGTTGCGTAAAGGGCATCCCTTAATGCCTTTCGGCCGATGTGGAGTGTGCCATCTGGAGCTACCTTACCGACTTTCTCGATGGCGGCAAAGACGATCATCGCCGCATCATAGCCATGGGCATGGAAAGGCGCAATCGGTTTTTCACCATACTTCTTCTGGTGTTTTTCGAGGAAGGTCTTGTAGCCGGCGCCGAAAGCGGAGAAGTCAGGACTGGAGTGGTACATTCCAACCGCTGTATCCCCTGCGGCCTTGATGAAGTCAGGCGAAAAAGTTCCATCTGCGCTCATCAGTTTTGTTTTTTCAAGGCCTTTTACTTCCTTGGCCTGGCGGGTAACATGGCCACCTGCGGCAATGAAGATTGGGTAGTAGATGATTTCAGGTTTGCCAGTTGCAATCTTTGTCAGAACGGGTCGCATATCCGTATCTGTCGGGGCCACTGCTTCCTGTGCCGTAACCGTTCCGCCAAGTTTTTTGAAGGTTTCGGCAAAGACAGCCTGTAATTGTTCGGCATAGGGGCTTCCATCGTGGATGGTTGCAGCTTTTTTAACCTTCAATTGTTTGAAGGCATACTCCGCAGCCACGGCTCCCTGGACCTTATCATTGTGGGCAGTCCTGAGATAACCGTCATATTCCGGGCCGCGCTTCGGGTCTGTCAGAAATGGCGCAGTATTTGAAGGCGATACTGTGGCAATGCCAGCCTTCCAGAGAATGGGGGCGCCGGGTTTGGCCTCGCTTGAGCAGTTGGATCCGATGGCAGCCACGATCGTTGGGTCAGCCGCCAGTTTGGTTGCGGCGGCCTGGCCACCCTCGGCGTTGCAGCCTGTGTCCTGGACAGACAACTTGACGGCGAAGCCGAGAATCTTTCCGCCTTTGTCTTCAATAGCAAGTTCAACACCCCGTTTGGTGTCGGTTCCCAAAGAAGCATCCGGACCTGCGACAACCATCCAGCAGGCGAGGTGGATGGGATCGCCTTTCTTGATTTTTACTACACCGATCTTGTCTTCGTATTTAAACGCTTCTTTTTTCGTCTGCGCCGGCACGGAGACCGCGACCAAGCAGAGCGCTACCGCACATACAACTGATAGAATAAAAATCCTCTTCATAGAACCCTCCTTTTTAATTTTTAAAGATTGTCAAAATTGGTGTGAGATTGTGACCGGTGCCTATCCATAATCAGGCGCACCACCTCCTTTTTTTGAGATTCAAATCGGGTTGAAAAGATCGCCAAAAACCTCATCCTCTACGACTTTTCTGCGCTGCGAAGAGTAATCTTATGATGAGATCAACCTATTTGTCAAGCATTAAATAGGCTTTTTCCATCATGCTTCCGGACCCGCAAGGGTCGGAAGGATTGGAGAGGCTTTTGGGAGGACCCTCTTATATTAACCCGCGTTAAAATGGGGGGCGATTTTTAAAGGCGGGACAAGGATAATGAAATCGTAAAAAGTCGTCACTCCGGTCCTGCGGCGGGAACCGGAGTCCAGAGTATTATAACCCATTGGAAAGACTGGATTCCGGCTGGAGTTTATCCCGATGAAAATCGGGGCCGGAATGACGAAAATGGGACACAAGGGACCTTTTGCGCGATCATCAAGGATGGATTCTGAAACGCTTAAGATTTTGGGCTTCCGACTTTCAGTTTCAATCTGTCAGAGGGATAGATTCGATCTTTGCCGTCAAGATTGTTCCAATTTTTGATCTCTGCTATACTTACATTATATTTACTCGCAATACTCCAGAGGGAATCCCCTGTCTTCACCACATAGAGAATCTCTTTCTTTCCTTCTTTGACGTGTAAGGCTTCAGAAGGGTTATTTTCTTCCACTACTCGAATCTTCAATTGGTCTCCCGGCATGAGTTTTTTCTCAGGATGGAGGTTATTCCAGGCGCTGAGGGCGCCGATATTGACCCCCATCTCATTGGCAATGCTCCACAATGAATCTCCCTTTTTGATGATATAGGTGATCTCCTCTGAACCGGAAGGCCTGCCTTTTTCAACGGATGGTTTCAATGCCAGCGGACCGGGTTTCATCTCCCTTTCTTTCGGGAGAGGGATAAGGAGGTTTGTGCCGACCGATAAGCGGCTTCTCTTTTCCAGACGATTCATCTCCAGGATTGGCTCCAATTCAACCCTGTAAAGACGAGCGATTTGCTGGAGCGTATCTCCTTTTTTCACGATATGAGTTTTGAATGAAGACTTTCCTCCTGGGCGGAGTGATTCAAAATTCTTCAGGAAGAGATCGCTCTTCCCAAAAGGAATTTTAATCTCGTAATCCGGAGCATCGGGGGGTGTGCACCATCTCCGCAATTCGGGGTTCAGTTCTTTCAACTCCTCAACCGTGATCTCACTGGCTTTTGCAATGAGCCGGAGATCCAGGGCAGGGGGAACCACAACCTTATCATATTGGAGGGGTTCCTGGTACTCGATGCCGATGAATCCATATTTTTCGGGGTCTTTGGCGAGGAGGGCGGCGGCGATCATCTGGGGGACATAATGTTTCGTCTCCTGCTTGAGGTACCGATATTTGGTCAATTCCCAAAAATCCTCTGTTCTATACCGTTTCATCCCAATGGCGATCTTGTTCTCTCCGGCGTTATAACCGGCGGCGGCAAGATACCAGCATTCGAACATATCATAAAGATCCTTCAAATATCGGGCGGCGGCGATTGTTGATTTCTCGGGGTCTCTCCTCTCGTCCACCCACCAGTTTGACTTCAGGCCATACCTTTTCCCGGTCAGGTAGATGAACTGCCAGGGCCCCATGGCTTTGCTCCTCGAGTAGGCATAGGGATTAAACCCGCTCTCGATCATTGCAAGATAGACCAGGTCTTCGGGAAGCCCCTTCTCTTTCAAAACAACCCTCATAAAGGGAATATATTTTTCGGACCGGGCGAGCCAGTTAGAAAAGCTTTTTCTGCCCGTGGTTTGAAAATAATTAAGAAAGTGTTCGACCTTTTCATTGATGACGATGGGGATATCGAACCCATTCTTCTTCCCGTTCGAGTCTCCGGAAAGAATTTCGAGGTTGAAATCGTCACTCGATTCATCACTGATGGGGATATGGAGGCTTCTCAGGGCCACCTGATTTTCCGGAGTTGAAACAAGAGAAACAGGAGAGGGGGCGGGATCATCCTTGCGGGGTGCAACGGATTGGTCGGGAAAGAGTTCTTCCAACTCGGACTGGGTGAAGAGGGAAGGCTCGCCCGCTTCCTTTGGCAGGACATTAGCATGGTTTTTGGCAGAGAGGGAATGGATGCCGGGCATACATGCAGAGGAAAGTAACAAAATCATCCCCGCACAAAGGGTTCTGTGCATGATAGCAATTCCTCCCCAACGACTGAGAAAATGTTTAAGACGCCCATAAAAAGTTTCCACAAAAATGGCACATCCCTTTCAATCTTGTCAAGTTAATAATTTTAGAGAGCCCTGAAAAAACCTCTTTCCGCTCTCTTGATTACATAGATTTTAAAAAATGATTACAGAGATTTCTGGACTTTTTCAGAAATCTTGATCCAATTTTGTAAGGGATGTTCAAATTTGTTTCAGACTTCGCCCTTCCATTTATATATTTTTGTAGTCATTTCGCCTGAATTTATCCGGTGACTCCAATATTTAGCAAGTTTTGTGCCAGAGGCAGGGGAAACCTTATGGATCGGGTCCGGTTTTGACAGGCAGGCTTTGATCAGCAGACCACTCGACCCAGGAACCCCTGTAGAGGCGGACATTGGGATAACCGAGGACGTATTTCAGCGTGAAGTAGAGATGGCTGGCTTCCCTTCCGGTGCGACAATGAACGATCACTTCTTTATCCCTCGTGATTCCCGATTCTGCGAAGAGTTTCTCCAAAACCTCTCTCTTCTTCCAGACCATGACCTCATCCCCTTCGAGGGTTGTCTCCCAGAACACATTCCTCGCTCCGGGGATGTGGCCCCTGCGGATCTCTTCACCCTCTTCGCCGCTATACTGACCGGGAGGCCGGGCGTCGACGATCACGGCCCCTTTTGTTGAGAGGCGATCCCGAACCCATTTTTTTTCCGCCAGGCTTTCGGGCTTCACTTTGGCAAAGAACTTTTTGGGTTGGAGGGCAGGGTAGGCCTGGGTGACGGGTTGCTTTTCTGCCACCCATTTGTCCCATCCTCCATTGACGACCCCAACCTTTTTATGGCCCAGATGGTCGAGAGCCCATGCGAGAAAGGTGGCATTGGGATTCGACTTTTCAGAATAGATGATGACCCACATCGGATTGGAAACACTTAAATAATCTCCGACCAATTTCTCGAGAAAGATTCGGTCGGGGCCCTGGGCAGGAATGCCGTTTCTCGGGACGCGGAGGGTTTCGAAATGGAGGTAGACCGCATTCGGAATATGCCCCTTAAGATAATCGAGAAAAGAGCTTCGCATATCGACGATGCGAACGGAGGGATGATTCACGAAAGGAGCCAACTCCGCTGTCTCGATGAGCCTTGGGAAGTTTATGGTTTTAAAAGGAGGGGTTTGAGCATCGAGGAAAGCCGGGAGAAAGAGAAGTAAGAAGAGGATAAATCCCTTTAGAAGATGGAATGTTCGCTTCCCTGTGTTACCACTTTCCACTCTCCACCTTCCACGTTCCATGTTACACCGCTCCTCCCTTCTTCTCAATGGCCTTCCGGTAGAGTTGAAGATAGGCCTCTGCGGATCTTTGCCAGGAGAAATCAGAGGCCATTGCATTCCGGATGAGTTTTGTCCATTGCTCCGGCTGGGCATAGAGGCTCATGGCGGCCTTAATCTGGTTGAGGAAGTCCTTCGAATCGTAGCGGGCGAATTTAAATCCGTTTCCCGTTCCCGCGGAAGGGTCATAGTGGGTGATCGTGTCATCGAGCCCGCCGGTTGCCCGGACCACTGGAATGGTCCCGTACTTCAGGCTGTAAATCTGATTGAGACCGCAGGGCTCGTATTTCGAAGGCATGAGAAACAGGTCTGCCCCGGCTTCGATCTTGTGAGCCAGCCGATCGTCATAGGCGATTCGGATTCCTGCCTTTTGAGGATATTTCTTGGTGATCCGGCTGAAGAGGTCGTGGTATTTCTGTTCCCCTGTGCCCAGGAGGACAAAGCCGATGTCAAAGGTGAAAAGTTCATCGATGATCTCTGCGAGGAGGTCAAATCCCTTCTGGTCCGCCAGTCTGGAGATCATCCCGAGGAGCGGAACCTTTTCGAGAGCAGGGGGAAGGCCGAATTCCTTCAAAAGGTCTTTCTTACACTCCCTCTTTCCCGCAGGGTTGTTCAGATCATATCGGGCGATCAGATGGGAATCATGCGATGGATCCCAGTCCTGGTAATCCACGCCATTGAGGATGCCGTAGAGATCCTTTCTTCTCTTTCTTAAAATCCCTTCCAGTCCATAGCCGTATTCCGGGGTCTGTATCTCATCGCTATATTTCTGGCTCACCGTATTGATGGCGTCGGCGTAAACGATTCCCGCCTTCATCAGATTGATCCTCTCCCAGAATTCGATTCCCTCTGGATTGTACATCTCCGGAGGAAGGCCGGTAAGCGAGAGCTTCTCCTTTTTGAAAAGGCCCTGATAGGCGATGTTGTGGATGGTGAAGACCGTTGCGGTGCGTTCAAAAAAGGGATCGTTGCCATAGATTGACTTGAGATAGGCAGGAATCAATCCGGTCTGCCACTCGTGATGGTGAATGACATCCGGTGAGAATTGAATGTGCCGGGCCAAATTGAGGACCGCTCTTGTGAAGAAGACAAAACGTTCCGCATTGTCGAAGTAGTCCCCTTTAGGGCCGCTGTAGAGATATTCTCTGTCGAAAAATTCGTCCCTTCCAATGAAATAGACCGTAATATTTTTATCCAGATGGCCCTGATAGACCTCTGCCCGAAGGGTTTCATCTCCGAGGGGCACCTCAATCTCTTCCCCCAGATACTGGATCGGAAACCCGGAGCGTTTGACCATCCGGTAATAGGGCATGACCAGGATCACCTCGCATCCGAGGGGTTGAAGGAATTTGGGAAGGGCGCCCGCCACATCCGCCAGTCCTCCAGTTTTGGCAAAGGGAACGGCCTCCGGAGTCGCAAATAAGATACGCAAGGATTTATTCATCATGATCCATTAATCTCCAATAACCAAATTCGAATTTCCAAATAAATCCCAATGACCAAATGATCCAATAACCAAATTGAAAAATTTGGTCATTGATATTTTGGTTATCATTTGGTGATTGGTGTTTGGAATTTGGTTATTCATTTTTGTTTGGTTTCTCCCCATAGAAGGACCCGGTGGGGAAAGGGGAGTTGAATCCCTTTTTCATCGAACCGGATTTTGATCCTTCTCCGCAACTCCCTTCCCACCTCCCATTGTTTCAGAGGAGCGGTTTTCACCATCATCCGTATGACCATCTGGGATTCATCAAATTTTTCAACCCCCAGAATCTGAAGGGGTTCAAGGATGGCGCTCTTTAAGGATTCCTCTGACTCCATTTCCTTTCCGATCCGGATGAGAAGGTCGATGACCTGGTCGATATCCTCCCGATAAGAGATGCCCAGATCGAGAACCGAGCGGGACCATTCCTTTGAAAGATTGCTGACCACCTTAATCTCACCGTTCGGAATGGTGTGGACCTTCCCCTGGAGGTCTCGCAGGACGGTCTTTCTCAGGCTGACCGACTCGACCAGTCCTGAGACGCCTGCCACTTCGATCACATCCCCGATCCGGTATTGATTCTCAAGGATGATGAAGAACCCGCTGATGACATCCTTCACCAGACTCTGGGCCCCGAAACCGATGGCTAATGCCCCGATGCCGGCTGTGGCCAGCAAGGGGCCTAATTGAATCCCCAATTCTCCGAGAATCATCAGAACGGCGACGAACGTGATGATGATGAGAAAGGCATGCCTCAGGATATTACCGAGAGTCTGTGCCCTCTTCTTCGCCTCTGAAGCCAGAAGGGGATCTTTCTCATAAACAAATTTCTCCATCCATCTGGCGATCCATCGGGACATCTGCGAGAGGATGATCAGGGCGATGAGGATCCCGACGATCTTGATTCCCGAGGTGGTCAGCCAGGAGGCGAGGGTCTTAAGCGTCTCAGTCATAGAAACCCTTGAAGGTCATTATAGATTGGCCTATTCGACCTTTTCCGTTTTACGGATCACTTTTTCCAGTCGGTCCAGGGCATCCGCGGTCTTCTCCCTCAAGGCATCAGTCATCGCCATCATGGCATCGACCTGCTTCTTTAAATCCTGAGGGGGTTCGGAAGATTCGATCCTTTTTTTCAAATCAAGGGTCATTCCTGTCCGATGAAGGGCCAGGATGGAAAAGCCAAGGGAGATGAGCGAGATGATGAGCGCAACCGGAGCGCCCATTCCGGCGCCGAAGGCCACAATAATTGAGAGAATAAGCGCAATCCCAGCGATCAAGACGAATAACAGAAGCATGTTCAAGGCCCTCCTTCGATTTTTGAATTAGGATATTTCATCCTTTCCGAATTTTCAATCGAATCCTTGGTCGGCGTTTTTCCGGATAACGAAACGGAAAGGGCATGGGGAGTGACAATGCCCAAAGACATAATGGCCTTGACCGCTTCTTCAATGGTCAGTCCGGAGGGAATAACCCTCTCTTTGGGAAGAAAGAGAAGGAAACCCATCGGCGGCACAAAGGCCGTAGGGATGAAGACCGTCACCTTTGTTTGGGGCGTGAGATCTGAGATCTCATTGGTGATGAACCCGATAACGAAACTTCCCTCCTGCGGAAATTCGACGAAGACCGCCTGGCGAAAGGCCCCTTTTCGGGTGGTGGAGAAGGCATCGGTCAGTTGTTTTGAAGAGAGATAAATGTTCTTCACGATCGGGAGATTGGTGAAGAAGCGATCTCCCCAGCCCACCAGCTTGCGGCCCATCACGTTGGTTGCGATCAAGCCCAACAGGTAGAGGAGCAGGAAGAAGATGATGATCCCCAGGCCCGGGATGTGGAGTTCCCGGTGAAAGAGAAAATGGGTCACCTGCGGCCCGATTGGGCCCACCCGATCGTCAAGAGCGGTGTACACAAACTTCAGGATGAAGATGGTAATCCCGAGAGGCAGGATGACAAGCACTCCTGCCAAGATCTTTGCCCGGAGGTGTTTGAAGATTCTTTTCACCGTGATTCCCTATGCCGGCGGTTGAAGGACCCTCTTCAGGTCCGCTTCCTCGACGACCTCCTTCTCAAGAAGGAGGCGGGCCAGTTCTTCCAGTTTATCTTTCCTTGAAATGAGAAGCTCTTTCGCCCTTTGATAGGTTTGGTCGATGATCTTTTTTACCTCCTCATCGATCTTTTTAGCCGTCTCTTCGCTGTATTCCCGCGACGCGCCAAAGGAGGGGAGAAAGAAGGGTTTCTTCTCCTTCTCGAAGGTGACGTAACCGAGCGTTTCACTCATCCCGAATTCCTTCACCATGCTGGTGGCAATGTCGGTGGCCCGCTGGAGGTCGTTGTGGGCGCCGGTAGAGATCTCTTGAAAGACGATCTCCTCGGCGACCCGGCCGCCGAGGAGAACGGCCAAACGGTCGAGGAGTTCTGAACGGGTCATCAGGTATCGGTCCTCTGTGGGGAGTTGAAGCGTATAGCCGAGCGCGGAGATGCCTCTCGGAATGATGGAGACTCGACGGACCGGATCCGCGCCAGGAAGAATGGAGGCCACAATGGTATGGCCTGATTCATGAAAGGCGACGATCTCCTTTTCCTTTTTTGACATCAGCCTGTTCTTCTTCTCCAATCCTGCGATGACACGGTCGATGGCCTCTTCAATATCCGCCATTTCCACCGAGTCTTTATTTTTTCGGGCGGCGAGCAGGGCTGCCTCGTTGACGATATTGGCGAGATCTGCACCCACGAATCCAGGAGTCCTGGAGGCGATTACCTTCAGATCGGCTTCCGGTGAGAGTTTGACCTGTCGTGTGTGGATCTTCAGTATCTCCTCCCGACCGACGATATCGGGTCGATCGACCACGATATGCCGGTCAAACCTTCCTGGTCTGAGGAGAGCGGGGTCGAGGATCTCAGGCCGGTTGGTGGCGGCCATGATGATGACCCCGGTGTTGGACTCGAAACCATCCATCTCCGCAAGGAGCTGATTGAGGGTCTGTTCCTGTTCATCGTGTCTGCCCACAGGGTTCACTCCCCGCGCCTTTCCCAACGCATCCAGTTCATCGATGAAGATGATACAGGGCGCATTGTTTTGGGCTTGGGCAAAGAGATCCCTCACTCTGGCTGCTCCCACGCCGACAAACATCTCCACAAAATTGGAGCCGCTGATGGAGAAGAAAGGGACATTGGCCTCTCCGGCCACTGCTTTGGCCAGCAGGGTCTTCCCTGTTCCTGGCACCCCAACCAGAAGCACTCCCTTGGGAATCTTTCCACCGAGGCGTTGAAACTTCCCAGGAGTCTTTAAAAATTCAACGACCTCTTTTAACTCCTCCTTCGCCTCATCGATGCCGGCGACATCGGCAAAGGTGACCTTCTTATCTTTCTCCGCAAAAATTTTCGCCCGGCTCTTTCCGAAAGACATCACACTTGTCTCCGGTCCGATTCGCGAGAAGAGGAACCTCCAGATAAGGATGAAGAAGATGAGAGGGATAATCCAGGAGAGGATGTTGGTTACCCACTTGCTGTCGACCTTGCCCGTATATTTCACCTTATTGGATTCCAGCTCTTTCACCAGATCGGGATCCTCCACACGGACGGTCTGAAATTTCCGGGGCCCCTTTTCCGTCGTCCACTCGCCGGAGATCGTTTCGAATGTGATCGTTAATTCTTTGATCCTCCCCGTTCTGATCGAATCCTTAAATTCGCTATAAGAGATCACATCCTCTGTGCCCTTTGTGACGAAATAGTTCTGAACGAGGAGGATGATGAGAAAGGCGATGACAAAGTACCAGATCGTAAAGTTTGTTTTTTTAAGGAGGGGTTTCTTTCCACCTCGATCCGGAGGTTCTTTGATCCCGAGAAGCCTTCTGAAATCAAAAGGAGGGTTTTGATCTTTTTTCATCTATAGCTCTCCAAAAACTCGCTGGAATATGTCCTCTAAATGTTTGAGATGGCCCCGGACATCGAAGGTGTGATCCAATTCCTCCAGAGTGAGAAGCCGCTTGATCGTTTCATCCTGAGAGAGAAGGGTTTTGAAATCGGCTCCCTTCTCCCAGACCTGCATGGCGTTGCGCTGAACGACCCCATAGGCCTCTTCTCTGGAAAGGCCTTTTTTGGTGAGAAGGAGAAGGATCGCCTCCGAATGGATGAGCCCCCCCATCTTCTCAAGATTGGTTTTCATATTCTCCGGATAGACGATGAGATTTTCGATGAGGGAGGCGAACCGGTTGAGCATGTAGTCCGCCAGAATCGTGGCATCGGGACCGATCACCCGTTCGACCGAGGAATGGCTGATATCCCGCTCATGCCAGAGGGGAATGTTTTCCATGGCCGCAAGGCTATACGACCGGATCAGGCGCGCCAGTCCGGAAAGATTCTCCGCTGAGATGGGATTGCGCTTGTGCGGCATGGCAGAAGATCCCTTCTGTCCTTTTGAAAAGAATTCTTCGGCTTCGAGGACTTCCGTCCGCTGGAGGTGTCTCAACTCCACGGAAAATTTTTCAATCGAGGAGGCGATGATGGCCAGGGTGGTGAAGAATTCCGCATGGTGGTCCCTCTGGACGATCTGCGTAGAGATGGGCGCTGGTTTGAGCCCTAACCGTTTGCAAACCGTCTCCTCGACCGAGGGTGGAATATGAGCAAAAGTTCCGACCGCTCCTGAAATTTTTCCGACGCTAATGACCTCTCTGGCTCTCTCCATCCGGAGGAGGTTTCGCTTCATTTCATCATACCAGAGCGCCATCTTGAGGCCGAAGGTGATGGGTTCGGCATGGATCCCATGGGACCGGCCGATCATCAGGGTGTCCTTATATTTGAAGGCTTTCTCTTTTAAGACGCCAAGAAGCCGCTGGATGTCCTGGAGGATGAGGTCAGAGGCCTCTTTGAGCAGGAGGGCGAGAGAGGTGTCGAGAATATCAGAGGAGGTGAGACCGTAGTGGAGATACCGGGAGAGGGGACCGATGTATTCTCCTACATTCGTGAGAAAGGCGATGACATCGTGCTTCGTCACCTTCTCTAATTCATTTACCCGATCGACATTGAACGCAGCCTTTTCTTTAATCTCCTTCACTGCCTCCCCGGGAATCTCTCCCTGTTCGGCAAGGACTTGGCAGACCACGAGTTCGATCTGGAGCCAGGTCTCGAACTTTCTCTGTTCGGTCCAGATCCTTGCCATCTCCGGCCGGGTATATCTCGGGATCATTCTCCACTCCTTTTGTTAATGATATAAACTCATTTTACTGGTTGGAGGAATAAAGTCAACCCTCAAATCCTCAATGCTCAATGAATCATTTTAGGTTTAGGCTATGGTGAGGAAGCCGGTTTGGATTGATAGTCAAACAGTTACCGGTGACGATGCTCGTATCGAAGCAAGAGACTCGGCAAACGAAGCTCGAGCATCCAGCTTCAATTCACGAGTCTCGATACAGGCCTCGACAACGACAAACGTCAATTTCAATTTGACAGAACCGGCATCTTAGCCTTCGCCCACAGACCATTTTCCCAGGCAAAGTCCCGGATGGATCAATATTGACAATATATCCGCTTGAAATGCATACTAATCCTGTGATTATTATCAAATCTCCACGCGAGATCGAACAACTAAAGAGATCCAATGCGATTGTGGCGGAAGTCTTCCGGGAACTGAGGAAGATGGTTGTGCCGGGAGTGACGACCCAGGAACTTGATCGGATGGCAGAGGAATTCATCCTTTCAAGGGGCGCGATTCCGGCTTTCAAAGGTTATCGGAACTACCCTGCCACCCTCTGCATTTCGATCAATGAGGAAGTGGTTCATGGCATCCCCGGTCCAAGGAAATTAAGGGAAGGGGATATCGTCAGCATTGATGTGGGCGTCAATCTCAATGGTTATTTCGGAGATGCGGCGATCACCCTTCCGGTCGGCGAGGTGGATCAAGGGGCAAAGAAACTTCTGGAGGTGACTGAGAAGGCGCTCCATATCGGGATTGAGATGGCAAGAGTGGGCAATCGCCTCCATGACATCTCCCACGCCATCCAGAAATGGGTCGAGGGGAAAGGGTTTTCAGTGGTAAGGGAGTTCGTGGGGCACGGCATCGGCAAAAACCTTCACGAAGAACCGCAGGTCCCGAATTTCGGATCTCCCGGCCAGGGCCCGCGGCTGGAGAAGGGAATGGTCTTTGCCTTGGAACCGATGGTCAATGAGGGATCCTATGAGGTGAGAATTCTCTCCGATGGCTGGACCGTGGTGACCGCGGACGGGAAGCGTTCCGCGCATTTCGAACATACGATTGCGATCACCGACGGAAAAGCGGAGATACTGAGCACACTTTAATGACGATGAAATTAATACAAACGCATTAAATATTTTGTAGGGCAACCCTTCAGGGTTGCTTTAGGCAAGGCTAAAGCGTTGCCCTACATGTCAAATTATATTCTGCGTTTGTATTACCCCAATTGAGTGAAAAATCATTGTTCTATTGATCTAGAAATATGACAGTAAGGCTATTTAAGGGTTTGTTAAATCTCATATTAAAATCCCCCTTATTCCCCCTTTTCCAAAGGGGGATAATAATGAGTTCTCCCCTTTGGCAAAGGGGAGTTAGAGGGGATTTTGTCAAAATTTTTGACTCAATTGGGGT